>JAHDGW010000035.1 GCA_020631635.1 Saprospiraceae bacterium | reverse complement strand
TTAGAACTAAATTAGTGATTAGCTTTCTAGTACTGTAATATAGATGAATATAAGTAGACATCGTTTATTTTATCTCAGTATTTTACCTACCTTTGCACTCCATTTGAAAATGCTTCGGTTTATGGACACTTTAGTAGAGTATATCATTCCGCATAAAGGATTATCTGATGGAATGCACAGTTATCGTTTTGAAGTAAACGATACTTTTTTTGAAAATTTTGAATCTAGTTTAATCCAAAAAGGGTTTTTTGTCGTAGATCTGCAATTGGAGAAGACTCCTACGATGCTCATTTTGAATATGCATATAGATGGCACTTACCAGGCAGTATGCGATCGTTGTGTTGCGGATATCCAAGTACCATTGCAGGGTAGCCGATCAGTCATGATCAAATACGCCGATGATGCTGAAGATGAAGATGAAATCATCTTCATATCTCCGCTGGAACATCAGGTCAATCTTGCGAATATTATTCACGAGACGATTATGTTAGCCAAGCCGATAGCCAATTTAAAAGATTGTGAGGCAGAAGACTATAAAGATTGTGATGAAGCAATTTTAGATAAACTAGACGATGACTTACAACAAGAACAAGCTCAGGGCAACTCTACGTGGGATGCGCTGAAGAACATAAATTTTGAATCTTAAACAATCCGGATATGGCACATCCTAAGAGTAGAATCTCGAAGCAGAGAAAAAGAAAAAGAAGAACTAACATCAAAGCTGTTGTCCCACAGATAGCAACTTGTAAGACTACTGGTGAGGCGCATCAAATGCACCGTGCTTACTACCATGAAGGTGATCTATATTACCGAGGTAAAGTACTAGTTGCTGCTCAGGTAGAAGAAGATTAGTGTCTTTTACATAAAAATAAATGAAGCTCCCCTGACTTTACGTTGGTTGTGGAGCTTTTTGTGTTTATAGCGATGTACATATATTAAACTTAATTGTATATGAAAAAAATAATTAATACTCCTAAAGCTCCGAGTCCGGTAGGGCCTTACAATCAATCTGTGATGGCTGGCCATACCTTATATCTTTCAGGTCAGATCGCTATTGATCAGTCTACTGGCAAAATGGTCCTAGATTCTATTGAGCAAGAGACAGAGCAGGTAATGAAAAACCTTAGCTATGTATTATCTGAAGCAGGTATGACGTTTGAGCATGTGGTGAAATGTAGCGTCTTTGTCGCAGACATGAATAACTATGCTGCTATCAATGGTGTCTACGCCAAGTACTTTGATGAAGCCACTGCTCCTGCACGAGAGTTGGTTGAGGTGGCTAACTTACCCAAGTTTGTGAATGTGGAGATTTCGGCAATAGCCGTAAAATAATGATACAATGAGTAGAAAGCAAGTATTGAGCTGCATACAGCCTACTGGTGATATGCATTATGGTAATTATTTTGGGGCTGTAGCCAACTGGGTCAATCTTCAAAAAGATTATGATTGCGTATACGGCGTAGTGGATTATCATGCGATGACCATGCCATACAATGTCAAAAAACTGCGGACTACGACTTGGGATCTAATACTCAACTTGGTCGCAGTAGGTATCGAACCTTCTAATCTTTTTGTTCAAAGTCTAGTGCCTGAACATGCAGAGCTATCATGGATTCTGAACTGTTTTTGCTCTTATGGTCAACTGACTCGTATGACACAGTTTAAAGACAAAAGTGGGCAGTCCACAGATGAGTCAAAAGATGCATTTATATCTGCCGGACTTTTAGATTATCCTGTATTACAGGCTGCCGATATATTGATTTACAAAGCAGATTATGTACCTGTAGGAAAAGATCAAGAGCAGCATTTAGAGCTTACTCGTAATATAGCTCAACGGTTTAACAATCAAGTAGGGCAGGAATATTTCGTATTGCCAGAATGCCTATTCACAGAGACTCCTAAGATCAAATCAACTGCTGATCCCAGTCGCAAAATGAGCAAAAGTGCTGGCGAGAAGCACTATATCAATGTATTTGCAGATGAGGCAAAGATCAGAAAGCAGATTAAATCAGCGGTTACTGACGCCGGAGATACCCCAGAAGGTGAAATGAGTGCAGGTGTTGCCAATTTATTTGAGCTTTTGAAAGCAACAGGTAATCATAAAGAAGCACTAACTCAATTATTAGATGATCACAAATTAGGAAGCTTGAAATATGTTGATCTCAAAGCTACAGTTGCTGATGCTATTGTAGAAATGAGTTCTGCTTTCAATGAAAGGCGAGCGGCGCTTACTGCGGATAAAAAGGCTTTAAAAAATCAGATCAAACAGAGTTCTTACGAAATTAGGAAGCAAGCTCAAGAAACAATAAAGGAAGTAAAAGATCTCGTCGGATTATTAAATGTGAGATTCTAGCGTTATGAAGATTATCTGCATTGGAAGAAATTATATCGATCATGCTAAGGAGCTTAATAATCCAGTGCCTTCACGGCCATTGATTTTTATGAAACCACCTTCTGCACTGTTGTTGGAAGGTAAACCCTTTTATTATCCAGAGCATAGTAAGGATATTCATTATGAACTAGAAGTAGTGCTCAAGATTTGTAAAAATGGTCGTCATGTTCAACCAGAATTTGCAAGTGGATATTATGAGCAGATCGGTCTTGGTCTAGATATGACGGCTCGTGATATACAATCGGAGCTTAAGGCCAAAGGTCACCCTTGGGAAATTGCCAAAGGCTTTGATCATAGTGCTGTAATGAGTGATTTTTACGATAAATCTGATTTTGACATGAATGGGATTCTATTCCATTTATCAAAAAACGGTGAGACGGTACAGCAGGGAAATACGAAGGATCTGATTTTTTCCTTTGATTATTTGATCCAGTATGTTTCCAAGTATTTTAAGTTGCAGATGGGAGATTTGATATTTACAGGAACGCCTGCAGGAGTTGGTCCGATCAAGATTGGAGATCACTTGGAAGGATACCTTGAGGAAAAAAAAATATTGAATTGTCGTATCAAATAAGATCAATATGACAGGACGATTGTTCTGCTTATGATCTAAAGAAAAAAGAAAATAATATGCCTTACTTATTTACCTCAGAATCAGTATCAGAAGGACATCCTGATAAAGTAGCTGATCAGATTTCGGATGCATTAGTAGATCACTTTATAGCCTTTGACCCTGATTCAAAAGTTGCTTGCGAAACATTGGTCACTACCGGCCAAGTTGTATTAGCCGGCGAGGTGAAAACCAATACTTATTTGGATGTACAGCAAATCGCAAGAGATGTCATCAAAAAAATTGGCTACACCAAGTCTGAGTATATGTTTGAGGCCAATAGCTGCGGGGTATTATCTGCAATACATGAGCAATCACCAGATATCAATCAAGGGGTAGATCGTAAGAAAAAAGAAGATCAAGGTGCAGGTGATCAAGGAATGATGTTCGGTTATGCGACTAATGAGACGGAAAATTATATGCCTTTGGCATTGGACTTGTCGCACCGTATATTGAAAGTGTTAGCGGATATCCGAAGAGCTGGTAAAAAGATGAAATATCTAAGACCAGATGCCAAATCTCAGGTAACTATAGAGTATGATGACAATCATAAACCTAAACGTATAGATAGCATAGTCGTAAGTACTCAGCACGATGATTTTGATGCGGATAAAAAGATGCTAAAACAAATCAAAGACGATGTAATCAATATCGTGATCCCAAAAGTAAAAAAGGAGCTAAACTCTAGCATAAAAAAATTATTTACCCATAAGATTACTTATCACGTCAATCCTACTGGTAAGTTTGTAATCGGTGGACCACATGGTGATACAGGCCTCACAGGTCGTAAAATAATAGTGGATACATACGGCGGTAAAGGTGCTCATGGTGGAGGTGCTTTCTCTGGGAAAGATCCATCTAAGGTAGACCGTTCTGCAGCTTATGCTACAAGGCATATAGCAAAAAATCTTGTAGCAGCAGGGGTGAGTGATGAAATGCTCGTGCAGGTTAGTTATGCGATAGGCGTTGCGAAACCAACCAATATCTACATCAATACCTACGGTACGGCAAAAGTCGATATGAGTGATGGCGATATTGCAGATAAGGTGATGGAGATTTTCGATATGAGACCTTACGGTATCGAAACTAGGCTTAAACTTAGAACTCCGATTTACTCAGATACTGCCGCGTATGGTCATATGGGTCGTACTCCTGAAAAAAAGAAAGTAAGCTTTGTCTGCGGATCGGGAAAGAAGAAGACGATGACGGTAGAGACCTTTACTTGGGAAAAATTGGATTACGTTAACAAAGTAAAGAAGGCTTTTAAAATCTAACAGGGTTGATGGATTTCCATCAGCTATTGCTATTGGAATAATTCGTTGAGGTATTCTTCTCGGGTGAGTTCATTATAGTTGCGGACACAGTTAGCTGTACCACTGGCCATGATACTGGTACAAAATCCCGACATATCTTGTTGGTCAAGATGAAGTCTATTGAGTACACAGTGCCCAAGTTCATGAAATACAACAAACTCTCTAAACTGACTGTCACTTTCGGCCCAAGTTCTGTTGTCGATGGTTATAGTATTTAACTCTCCCTCATTTTGGGCATATTGACATAGGCCAAGTATACCTGGATCTATGATTTGTGATATATTACCTTCAATGGTATCAAGGTTAAGAGTTACTCCGCGTTGCTCGGCTTCTTCCTCGAAAGACTCAAATAGATATACTAAACGATCATCCACCTCTCGAAAACGGCCATCATCTTTGCCACAACTATAGAATATTAGGGAGGCAATAACTATTGCTGTCAAGCAAGAAATCCTATAGATATTCATAAGTTGAACATATTTTATTAGATAATAAAACTACGTTTTTGGTCTGTAAGTTGCGAGAGGGCTTATTTCTTAGGCGACTTTTTTGATCTATGTCTGCTATTTCCACCTTTTTTGTTGTTGAAGCGCTTTTTGCCTCCTCCAGAATGTCGTCTTCGTTTGGGAGAGTCACTCCATTCTGGGCTATTGCCGATTTCTGGTGGGGTAGGGATTTTTGAGATAGACATATCAATGAGTTTTTCTATCTCAGCAAAGCTTGGCATATCTTTTTCATTGATAAGTGTAAGAGCTACTCCAGTGGTATTAGCTCTTGCTGTACGACCGACTCTATGTACATAATCTTCTGCGTTATTAGGTACGTCGTAGTTGATGACTAGATTGATGTCTTTGATATCTATACCTCTTGCCAGTACGTCTGTAGCAACGATAATTCGAGTTTTTTTAGCCCTGAAGCTTCTGATGACAGCTTCTCTTTGTTTTTGATCATAATCAGATGAGATACCCTGTACATCATATCTCAGCCTTTTTAGTGCCGATACTATTTCATGTACTTTAGACTTTCTAGAGCTAAAGATGATTATGCTTTCATACTTAGTTTTATCACCAATAAGCTTGTGTATGAGTCTAGTCTTATTCTCGTCGTATGTGAGGTATGCAGCTTGGAGTACTCCCTCTGCAGGCTTTGATAATGCTATACTTATTTCAAAAGGGTCATGTAGGGTTTCTTTTGCAAGCTGTCGGATTTTGTCAGGCATTGTCGCTGAAAACATAATATTCTGACGCTTCTTGGGTAGAAACGATGCAATTTTTTTGATGTCATCAGAAAATCCCATATCCAGCATTCTATCAGCTTCGTCGAGAATAAAATGCTTTAGATTATCGAGCTTTGCATAACCTAGATTAAGATGCGAAATCAATTTACCAGGTGTAGCAATAATAATAGCTGTACCATCAGAAAGCGCTTTTTTCTGTTGCTCAAAATCTGCTCCAGAACCTCCCCCATAGATAGGGATGGATTCTACCCCCAAAAAGTATGAAAATCCCTGAACCTGGTTATCGATCTGGATAGCTAATTCTCGAGTAGGGCATACTACTAAGGTATTAATGCCTTCATTTCTGTTTTGTGCAAGTTCATTGAGTACTGGTAGAATAAACGCCGCCGTCTTTCCTGTACCTGTTTGGGCACAAGCGATGATATCTCTACCTTCAAGTATGACGGGTATTGATTTTTCTTGAATAGGTGTTGCCTCCTCGAAGTTCATATACCCAAGTGCCTCGAGTAAGCTATCGTGAAGTCCAAGGTCTGCAAATTTCATATTGCAAATATGGTTAATTTATATTTGGTTGAGTAACACTAAGACTTATTACCTTGATTGTGGTATTCATCAAATACTTTATCCACGGGTTCCCAGAGTTCAATTTTGTTCCCTTCTGGGTCTATGATATGCGCAAACTTACCATAGTCATACACCGCAATATCACCTATTACTTTGATTCCATTTTCTTTTAGTTGATCTAATAGTCCTTCAAGGTTATTTACCCTGTAGTTGATCATAAACTCCTTATTTGACGGTTTCATATGATCAGAATCATTAGAAAAAGTACTCCATTGCAAGTACGACGACTGTGTAGGGTCTTCAAGTTGTCTAGTTTTGAAAATAGCTCCATACTCATCCGTGTCGAAGCCTAAGTGCTCAGCATACCAGTTCTTCAGTTTTTTGGGATCGTTGCACTTAAAGAAAATTCCGCCTATTCCCGTCACTTTGGGGCGATCACTCATATTATTTGATTTTTTTAATTAAAATGAGAAAAAGTATGCTCCATCCAGCCATTAAATTCTCTTGCGGGTAGATAGTTTCGGTCCGAGTAGATCATTGATTTTACTACTATTTTATCAAATTTATCATTGATTGTTGTCATATCAACCTGAATGTTTCCGTACAACTGGTCAGCTGGTATTTTGACTTTATATTTATGTGATGGTTTGAGATAGATGCGATAGGTAGTTTTTACATTTTGGTTCTTATTTTCTGTTTTTATTTCAGACATCTGAGTGATATAACCTTGATTTTTGGTCTGCAACCAGATATACTGCACCAAATTAAGATAATCTTGAAGGGAATACCCTTTGATTTTCATGATATAGAATCCTCTAAATTCTCGTCTATCAAAAAAATCAACATCTACAATAGAATCTGATTTTTGCTTGGTAGTATAATTTAGTTTTATAGAAGATAGGCTTAGTCGAAAATGATCCTCTGAGACCCAATCATTGAATTGGGTAGTATCGTAGGTAGGGTGAAATACCTCGCGGAGTAAAGGGGGCTGATAGGGAGATTTCTTTTTATTTGCTTCTCGTTTAAATAAGAAATCCCAAAGTTTACTCATCAGTTTTTATTTGCATATTGTCTGTCTTCTCTTTGATATCATCCGTCATCTCAACGATATGATTCCAGAAGTCAGTAAATACAGGTTTTAGTTTCAAAAACAAAGTCTTCCCTTGCTCCGGTAAAGGTTCTAGTAATTCATAAGAGACCGACTTCTCTTTTTGTTCATCAGATATCAGTTTACCATGATTAAACAACCAAAGAATCATGCTGAAGCATAACGCATAAAAAACTGCCATAAAGGCACCTCCAGCAAGCTGGTTGAGTATGTTTATTTTGATGACTTTTAATAGACTCTCGAGTTGTTTTCCCACTATCCGAACCAGCCACATCACTACTACGAATGTAATGACGATACCGAGAATAATATTAATGGCTTTGCTTACGGGAATAACTTGCTCGCAAAGATCCATTACGACAGGAGAAAGTTTTAGAGTTACTAGGATAGCTAATAATATGGACAAGGTATCAAATGCTGTTTTTATAATGCCTCTGCTAAATCCTGCATAAAAACCAACGGCAATAAGAATAGCTGTAATAATATCAATGACCATAATAGGAGAAGTTTTTTATCTGATGTAAAGTTAAAATAAGTTTAATTAGATCGTATTTAGTTTCATTTCTACAGCTATGAGACGTTATTATATCATTGAAGAGTACAATTATACTTAGACTAATCCTTTTCGCTAAATAATATTTCCTAAATTGTGACACCTCTAGGTAGGTCTATTATGAAAAAACTTAAAGTACATATCACCATATTAATTTTGATGATCAGCGCTGGTCTAGCGTTTTCGCAGTCAGATGAGCTCCCTTCCTGCTTTATGATAGGAGAGCATGAGAAGGAATATGAGATGATTGTAGCTAATTGTAACACCATGTTGTTATCGGTAAGTGATAATAGTATGGAAAGTGCTTATGCCAGCTGGACTAGTATGCTCAAAGATATGGAGACATATGCTGATACTATTGCTTATGATCTAAAAGGCATCAAGGTTTGGATAAATGTATTTTGGGAAAAAGATGGTTCGATAGCGAATATAGTTTATTACCCGAAGCCAAACTCAAGGAATACTGATTTTTCTGAATTGACAAATTTTTTCTCTTTATTTATTGACCAATATGACTTTGAGGTAAGTAGTAAAAAGTGTTTCTCTCATTATGGAAGTGCTTCATGGCCTACATTTGCGCAGCGATATGTACCTCAAGAAAAATAACTTCTTCTTAGCTCTTTTCTTGCTGACTTTATATTTCCCTTTCTTCTCGTGTTCTGATGATCATCATGATCCATTGGATTGGCAGTTTTATACGCTAGAACCAAATTATTCTATTAGATCTTTTGAGCAACAGGGTGATATTATATTAGCATTTGGCGGTATGACTTGGTCTAAAGGAATACATGTGACTTTAGATGAAGCTGATATTTTGATTGACTCTATTGCAAGCACAATTATTTTAGATTCTTACCTAAAGAACGACACTGTGGCTGTTTGTGGGCCATATTTTGTGCAGAGTTCTGTTGATTTGATCAATTGGAATAGTCATGAGTTACTTGATTTTGATATTTCGAGATCATGTATTCATATTGAAAATCAGATTTTGTCAGTTGGAGGTTTAGGCTTTGATTTTGGTACGATATACAGGCATAACTTTCTAGATAATGGAATTGATCGTACAACGAATGATAATTCGTTGGAAAAATTAGTTTTTCACCAAGGCAGACTCATCGCGCTTGGTTTTGGTATCATATTGACAAGTATTGATTATGGGTCTAGCTGGATCACTACACCTTTGGAGGGGGGGCATTTTGTTGAGGCTATAATTAAAGAGAATGACCTATATGTCTTAGATGCCTATGGTAATCTACTGGTAACAGATATTGGCATGAACGAATGGAAAAATGAGATTAACCTTGAAAGCAGTGATCTTACTGATTTTATAATTTTAGATTCTGGTGAGGTTATCTTTGCCAATCTCAACGGCGAACTGAAGCAGTACAGCGAGTCTGAGGGTATCAAGTCTATCGCTTCATTTGATCATGCGGTATATAGTTTATATTTTCATGATCAACATTTATATGTTGGAGGAGATGGAGGATTACTAGCAAGGGCTATTTTTTAGCCCTACTCAACTAAGGGTAGTTATCAATTTAGTATATTTGTTTATATGTTTTTATCATTAAAGAAGTGATAGCCATGAGCGCAGCAGTACAGTATAGTGAAGATAATATTAGGTCCTTAGATTGGAAAGAGCATATCAGACTAAGGCCAGGGATGTATATCGGTAAGTTGGGAGATGGCTCAGCTATGGATGATGGGATCTATATTTTGATCAAAGAGATCATAGATAATTCTATCGATGAGTATGTAATGGGTCATGGTAAGCAGATAGAGATTACTGTAGGGGAAGGTGCGGTAACCATCCGCGACTATGGTAGAGGTATCCCACTGGGAAAGGTCGTAGACTGTGTATCTAAAATAAATACTGGTGGTAAGTATGATAGCAAAGCATTTAAGAAATCTGTAGGATTGAATGGTGTCGGTACTAAGGCGGTAAACGCATTATCTGATGACTTTAAAGTCATGGCTTTTCGGGATGGAAAAGAAAAATCCGCAAGTTTCGTTAGAGGTGAGCTTGTCAATGAATCTAAGATTGTAAAATCTAATCAGCCTAACGGAACCCTGATTGTATATAAACCGGACAACTCCATTTTTAAAAACTATAAGCATAGATCAGATTTTATAGAATCACAACTCTGGAATTATGCCTATCTCAACGCGGGCTTAAAAATTATATTCAATGGTAAGACGCTAGTTTCTAAAAATGGATTGCTTGACTTATTGACCAAAAAGACCAACCCTGAAACACTACGTTATCCTATTATTCATCTTAAGGGGGAGGATATAGAAATTGCATTGACTCATGGTCAACAATATGGGGAGGAATATTACTCTTTTGTCAATGGTCAGAATACGACGCAAGGAGGTACTCACTTGCAAGCATATAGAGAGGCTATAGTCAAAACTGTCCGCGATCATTACGGTAAAAATTATGATACTCGAGATATACAAGCTTCAGTAATTGGAGCTATCAGTGTAAGGGTAGAAGAGCCAGTATTTGAGTCTCAAACCAAGACGAAACTTGGTTCGCTAAATGTAGGTCCAGAAGGGCCTAGTGTAAAGGTTTTTATACAGGACTTCGTCAAATCTAAGCTAGATAACTTTCTGCATAAAAATAAAGAGGTTGCTGAGGCCCTGCTTAAGCGTATACAACAATCCGAACGAGAACGTAAGGATATCGCCGGTATCAAAAAACTGGCTAATGAACGGGCTAAAAAGGCTAACCTCCACAACAAAAAGCTTCGAGATTGTAGAGTGCATTTGAACGATAAGAAAAAGAAAAACGAAGAACTTAAGTATGAGACTACCATATTCATCACCGAGGGAGATTCGGCAAGTGGAAGTATTACTAAAGCAAGAAATGTAAATACACAAGCAGTATTTAGTTTGAGAGGTAAACCACTAAACTGTTTTAGTTTAACGAAAAAGGTAGTTTACCAAAATGAGGAGTTTAATCTTCTCCAGCATGCGCTTAATATTGAGGATGGTATCGAAGGTCTACGTTTCAATAAAGTGGTTATCGCTACCGATGCCGATGTTGATGGAATGCATATCCGATTGTTATTGCTCACATTCTTCTTACAGTTTTTTCCAGATCTTGTACGTAATGGTCACCTTTATATATTAGATACTCCATTATTTAGAGTTAGAGACAAACAGAAGACTTTTTACTGCTATAGTGAAGAAGAAAAGCAAAAAGCCATCAAGAGTTTGAGAGGTAAGGCAGAGATTACTCGGTTTAAAGGACTAGGTGAGATTTCACCAAATGAATTCGAGGATTTTATAGGTGAGAATATCAAACTTGACCCAGTATTTTTAGAAGAACAGACGAAAATAGAAGATCTTTTAAAATATTATATGGGTAAAAATACGCCAGAGAGACAGGGCTTCATTATCAACAATCTTAAAGTAGAGATAGATGAAATCGCTGATAAAAAAGCTGTGATGGATTTGGAAGAGGAGGAAGAATTAGTATCGGATAAGGTATAAATTGAAATCATCCGATATTTGTTGTATTTTTGGGTTATGTGGAAACTTGACCTATCATTCATATCGGAATATCAAGAAACCATCGCTCGTTTGATAACGAAGAAAGGTTTACTTGATGATGCTCGACCCCTACCTCATTCGGCATTAGTCAAAATAAAAGAAGCACTTTCAGTAGAATGGACTTATAACTCCAATGCAATTGAGGGTAATACCTTGAGCCTTCAAGAAACACATGTGATCCTAAATGATGGAATGACGATTGGCGGAAAGTCTATGAGAGAGCATTTTGAGGCACATAATCATGATAAAGCCATTCATTATGTTTCCAAATTAGTCGAGGCTGATGCACCCTTTAGTTCCAGAGTTATTCTAGATATCCATGAGATTGTACTTAGCAATATTGAAGATCATTATGCGGGAAGACTACGTACTGGAGGTGTAAGGATTAATGGAGCAAATTTTACTCCACCCAATGCTCGCAAAGTTCCTGATATGCTAGATCAATTAGTGGAATACATTTTATTGAACCCTGATGATCTGGATATCATGAGTTTAGCGTCTGTTTTTCATCATAGATTCATATGGATTCATCCCTTTTTTGATGGTAATGGGAGGACTGCACGTCTCGTCATGAACTTACTCCTGATGAAAGCAGGATTTCCTCCCGCTATTATTTTACGCAATGATCGTAAGAAATATTACACAGCCTTAAATAGAGCCAATAATGGAGATTATTCTAAGATTGGCTTACTGATGTATCAAGCTATCGAAAGATCACTCAACATCTATCTTGATATTTTGCCTAGAGATGAAGAATATGATTATGAGCCTATCAGTACGATAGTATCCGAGCCCGATGTTCCCTATGGACAAGAGTACGTTAGCTTACTTGCTAGGCAAGGTAAAATAGATGCCCATAAGGAAGGTCGCAATTGGGTCACTACCCGAAAGGCGTTGCGAGACTATATGCTTCAAAGGCAAACCAACCAAAATTAGCTTAGCTGACGTTTTGGCGTAAATAAGCCAATGCTATAAGGCAATCTAAGTACTATTGTCATGCCATTAAGCTAAATATTGCCATGGTATAGATATTGACTATTTTAATTATACCTTATCAAAATGATGAGGCTAATCAGATTAGAACATATGTTTGAAGATATATTTAGAGCAGCTAGGAATAGAGATGAGGCCGATGTAGTGCCTATTTTTTCAGTAAGTGATGATGATCATATCAGTCCTCCTGATGAGATACCTAATAATATACCTGTCATAGCTTTACGTAATACAGTTCTTTTTCCAGGGGTAGTAATTCCGATTACAGTAGGAAGAAAGAGTTCGACTAATGCAATCAAGAGAGCAGAAAAGGATGATAAATGGGTAGCGGTCATATCACAAAAAGACCCTGAAATGGAAGATCCTACACAAGAAGATCTGTATGAGGTCGCTACATTATCGAGATTGGTAAAGACACTCAAAATGCCAGATGGTGGAATGACGGCTATTCTACAAGGAAGACATAAGGCGAGGCTCAAAAATCTAGTAATTTCTGAGGCGATTATTGAGGGCGATTTTGAGATTATTCATGATGAAGTAGTAAATAAGGATATTGAGTATACTGCAAAGATTGATACCGTAAAGGAATCTGCAAAAAGAATAATTAACCTATCTCGTCATATACCATCAGAAGCGGTCATGATGCTTCAAAATATTAAAAATTCTAGTTTTTTGCTCAATTTTATTGCATCTAACCTCAATGCGGATGTAGCAAAAAAGCAAGAAATACTAGAATACACCGACGACTTGAAGAAGGCGGATGAGCTCATCAAAATCATGCATGGTGAGTTGCAGCTTTTAGAAATAAAAGATCAAATAGAAAACAAAGTTAAAGGTGATATCGAGAAGCAACAGAGGGATTTCTTCTTGAACCAGCAGCTTAAGACCATACAGGAAGAATTAGGTGGTAATCCTCAAGATGCTGAACTCAAAGAACTACAGGCTAGAGCCGAGAAAAAGAAATGGAGCAAGGAAGTCAGATCTGCATTTGATAAAGAAATCAATAAGGCAGGACGCATCAACCCTCAGATGGCTGAGTATTCTGTTTGCCTCAATTACTTAGAGTTAATGCTCGATCTTCCTTGGGAAGAATATACTCAGGATAATTTTGATCTCAAAAAAGTAAAAAAAGTCTTGGACAAAGATCACTATGGTCTGTCTGATGTAAAAGATAGGATCATTGAGCATCTTGCGGTACTCAAGCTAAAAGGAGATCTTAAAGCCCCAATACTTTGTCTAGTAGGGCCTCCCGGTGTAGGTAAGACGAGTCTCGGTAAGTCTATTGCTGGGGCTTTAGATCGCAAGTTTGTGAGGATGAGTCTCGGAGGACTCCATGATGAGAGTGAAATACGAGGGCATAGAAAAACCTATATTGGAGCTATGCCAGGGAGGATTATTCAAGGTCTGAAAAAAGTAAAATCAGGGAACCCTGTTTTTATTCTCGATGAAATAGATAAGATAGGAAAGGACTTTAGAGGCGACCCATCTTCTGCGTTGCTAGAGGTATTAGATCCTGAGCAAAATAGTACGTTTCACGACAATTATTTGGACTTGGAGTATGACCTCTCGAAGGTATTATTTATTGCGACCGCCAATTCTTTAAATACCATACAACCAGCATTAAGAGATCGTATGGAGATTATCCAACTTAGTGGATATTCCACCGAAGAAAAAATCGAAATTTCTAAAAAACATTTAGTCCCGAAGCAACGTAAGGAGCATGGCTTGAAATCAAAAGATGTTTCACTCTCCGATAAAACATTAAAGGAAATTATTAAGCAATATACTCGTGAAAGTGGTGTAAGGTCATTAGATCGCCAAATCGCGGGCGTAATGCGTAAAATTGCCAAATACGTTGCTCTGGAAGAAAGCTATTCGAAAACTGTAAAGGCTGAGCACCTCAATGATATATTAGGTCCTTCCAAGTTTAATACAGATAAGCTTGCTAAAATTGAGGTGCCTGGAGTTGCAGTTGGCTTAGCTTGGACTCAGGTAGGTGGTGATATTCTTTTTATTGAGACCAGTACTGCTCCAGGCAAGGGTAAGCTTACACTTACAGGCAATCTTGGTGATGTCATGAAAGAATCCGCAACAACAGCACTGAGCTATATCAGATCGAATGCGGATGCTCTCGGATTAGATGCTACTTATTTTGAAAAACATGATTTCCATATTCATGTACCAGAAGGGGCTATTCCTAAAGACGGACCTAGTGCTGGTATCACGATGATGACGGCTATCACATCTGCCATAAAAGACAAACGAATCAAGCAAAATCTTGCTATGTCAGGTGAGATTACGTTGCGAGGTCAGGTATTACCAGTCGGAGGTATTAAGGAGAAAGTTCTTGCCGCCAAAAGATCAGGAATTAAGCAAATCATCTTGTCTAAAGAGAACGAAAAACATGTAGATCAGATTGATAAAGATTTTGTCAAAGGCGTAGAATTTAGTTTTGTAGATCGTATGATGGATGTTCTTGATATTGCTTTAGGTTAATCTTTTATGGTTAAGTTCTTGTTAATATACTAAGAGCTCTTTTGATGAGGTACTGCTAATCGTTAGACTAGAGTAATAATCTTTTAGAGTAATATTTAATATACACCGAACGTATGCGAAGTCAATACCTACTGATTTGTTTTCTAATGATAAGTATAGTCGTAGGACTTACTGGTCAAAATACTAATGTAGATAGCCGGGCTATCCAGTTTTCTGGTGTTGTGCTATCCCAAGATGAGTTAGGTAACCCAGAGCCTCTAGCGTATACCAATATATCTGTGGCGGGTAGTTCTCGCGGTACGGTTTCTGATATCAATGGTTTTTTCTCCTTGGTAGCCTTGGAGAGCGATACTATAGTATTTTCTCGAATAGGCTTTGAAACTATAGAAATCACAGTACCTGAAAACCTTGAAGAGAATAGATATACGTGGTATCAGATCATGACTCAAGACAATGTACTACTACCAGAGGCTGTCATATATCCTTGGCCGAGTAGAGAGCACTTTAAATATGACTTACTTGCTATAGATATTTCAGATCAGTTACGAGAGCAAGCGGATCAGAATATTGCCAAAGAGGTACTAGATGAGTTACGTTACACTATTCCGGCTGATGGTACAGAAACATTTCAGATAGAACAAGCTAAGCAGATCTATAATTATCAATACGCTGGTCAATACAAGCCGCAAAACATCTTCAACCCATTGGCCTGGAAAAAATTTATTGATGCCTGGAGGCGCGGTGATTTTAAAAAGAAAGATTAAAATTTTAATTTTTTATCCAGCCTTAGAATTTGTGAAAATAAATTGAAATCAATTAAATAAGTGTCACATTCCAGTTGAATTGTAAAATTTCGTAAAAATGGTTTAAAGTCAGAATTCTTTTTTAACACAAGGGCAACCAAATATTATATGGTGTCGTACAGGGTGGTGTTAAAAAAATTCCGATAAATACAACCGCATGAAACTAAATTACGAATCATTCAAACTAATACTGGTTTGCTGTATTTCTTCTTTTTGGGCTAATCAAACCGTAGCAAGCGCTATAGAGCCAAGTGCCTTTTTCAATTTTGATAATTGTTTTTCCACTTTTAGTCAAGGAGCAGATGATTATTCGGAGTTTACGGCTGAGATCACTAATTCTTCTGGATGTACCGAATTAAGTATCATTGGTGATCACCTATATCGTAGAAATTCGATGATGAATAAGCACTCTTGTACTCCTAGTTATAATAGCACTCCTGCAATGTGCATTAGCTATGATGACAGCTGTAATTACACCGCAGATAGCGATAGGGCCTTACGTTTCGACGTAGAAGTTTTACCTGGTTCTGATGGAAAAGGCTCGATTTCATCACTTGAGTTTTATCAACTTGCCCCCTTACAGTTTAATTGGATTAATGGTGCTAATGGACCAAATAATTATGCAACACTATATGGTGTTCGTGTTACAGTTGATGGCAACGAAAACTACAGAAGTGAAGCAAATGAAGCATCTACAAGTTGGACGTTAGAGAGTTTCGATTTCTCGAATAATAGTGAATTTGAAGTCGAAAATACAACAGTATTTCAATTCGAAATTACTCCATATTGCCCTATTGATAACGGTGCACCAGTTGCAGTTTGGGATATAGATGATATAAAAATAACTGGTGGATGCGCTGCTCCAGAAGGAGGAACACTTTCAGGCGGACCATTTGAATTCTGTGTAGGCGATGGCGAATCAGATATGTTGATGGCCGGAGATATTACCTTGACAGGCAATAGTGGTAGCAATAGTGCTTGGGTAGTAACAGATTTAGACGGTACTATTCTAGGTTTACCACCAATGCCAAGTGCGGTAGATTTTGACGGCGCAGGCAATGGTACTTGTTTGATCTGGCACTTAAGCTTTGAAGATGGCTTAATAGGCGCAGAGATGGGTATGAATGCAAATGAGCTAACAGGCTGTTTTAGTTTAAGTAACCCAATTGAGGTAGTAAGAAATGATACAGGCGGCGCCTGTAGTGGAATTCAGGATGATGATATTCTAGATTTTAGCATTATTCAAAATCCGATAGATAATATGTTGAACTTGGAGTTAATGAGTGATGATTCTGACCAAGCTTATGTTCAAATTGTATCAAATACAAGGCAACTCGTTCATTCAGAAAATATAAATCTGCAAAATAAATATATCTCGATACATGTATAAAATTTGAATTCTGGGGTATACTACACCAGAGTAATTCATCGCGATAAAATAGTGGTGAAGACCTTCATAAAGCTATAGGGTAAGTAATTTTTGATAGGATGCCATCCAAGTGTTTTTCTTGGATGGCTTTTTTAATTGGCAAAAGTTAGAATCTTATTCTTTTGTCGCTAGATTTAGGTATTAAACGCTTTTTGTGATTTTAAAATATCTGAAACAGGCATATTACTTCATTACCTTATT
>JAHDGW010000403.1 GCA_020631635.1 Saprospiraceae bacterium | reverse complement strand
AATGAACCTGATACCTATCGGGAGATCATTACTAAACTAAAAGATACCCAAACTGAACGCGAAAAGTATATAGACGAGTTTATCAAACCGCTAGAGCCGGGCTTAAAAAAACTTGGTGTACCTTATCGAGTCACGGGAAGACCCAAAGCTATCTCCTCTATTTACAATAAACTCAAAACCAAAAAAGTCCCTTTTGAAGAGATATATGACCTCTTTGCGGTACGTATAATTATAGATCCTGATATTGATGAGGAAAAGAGCTTTTCATGGCAGATATACTCCATCATTACAGACTTCTATAAGCCTATCCCAGAGCGACTCAAAGACTGGGTCACTACCCCTAAAGGTAATGGATATGAGTCTCTACATACCACGGTCATAGGACCAGATGGTAGATATGTTGAGGTACAAATCCGATCAGAACGTATGGATGAAATCGCGGAACGAGGATTTGCAGCGCATTGGAAATACAAAGGAGTAAAAGAAAACAATGATGTATTTGATAGATGGCTCGATGGTATCCGAGAAATCATGGATCATCAACACTCTGATGCCATAGAATTTGTCAATGATTTCAAGACTAATCTATTTAGCGAAGAGATATACGTATTTACACCTAATGGTGATATGCGTATCCTACCTAAAGGTGCCACGGCGCTTGATTTTGCATTTGAAATACATACCGATGTCGGATATCATGCAACTGCGATAAAAGTCAATAATAAACTGGTACCCATGGGCTACAAACTCAGCAATGGAGATCAGCTACATGTAACCACCAATAAAAATCAAAAACCTAAAGAGAACTGGCTCAGAATGGCCGTCACTGGTAAAGCAAGATCAAAGATCAGATCTGCGATGAAAGAGACTAAGCGTAAGCAAGGAGAGATAGGTAAGGAAACATTAATCCGAAAAATTAAAAATCTCAAACTAGATTTTGAAGAGTCTATCGAATTTATCGTCAAACACTTTGGGTATAAAAATCGCCCTGATCTTTACTTCGCATTAGCTACTGGCGAAATCAAGCAATCTGATCTTTCGGTATTTACCTCAGATGGTGGTAAAATCAATTTGAAAGAAGAATTTCTGGCACCTAAAGGAGATATAGCTCCTAAGGATGAAAAACCAGAAGAAAAAACAAAGAAGACTTCTCCTAAAAAATCAGAAATACTCGTCAATGGTGAACCTGCAAGTCAATATAAATATGAACTCGCTAGATGCTGTAGTCCTGTATTTGGTGATGATATTTTTGGATATCTGACGGCAAGTCAAGGACTCAAAATACATCGGCTTACTTGCAAAAATGCAACTCATATTTTAGCCAATTATGGATATAGAGTCCTGAAAGCGGAGTGGACCCATAAAGCTGAAACTAACTTCAATGTAGACCTAAGAATCACCGGTGTTGATTCTGGGATAGGAGTCATACAAATGATTGCCAATGCCCTATCTACCCAACTGAATGTCAATATCCGATCTTTTAACATAAAAGGAAATGAAGGTGTTTTCGAGGCAGAAGTTGGCATTTTGGTACTCAATAAAGATCAATTAAATGTAGTTTTGAAAACGATCAAGGAACTACCAGGCATTCAGATCGTTGAAAGAGTTATAAATCAGTAAATTATTCAAATTATGGAAACCTATGCACTCATACAAGACGATGTCATCGACGAAGTAAAAGAAATATTTACTGTACATCTAGAAAAAAATCAATGCCGCAAGACTCCTGAGCGATACGCCATATTGGAAGAGATCTATCGTCGCAATGATCACTTTGATG
Source organism: Saprospiraceae bacterium (assembly GCA_020631635.1). Lineage (GTDB taxonomy): Bacteria > Bacteroidota > Bacteroidia > Chitinophagales > Saprospiraceae > JAHDGW01. Next base: position 206 of record JAHDGW010000403.1, on the reverse strand, counting down.
CTGAGGCACTCTACATCCATATGAAAAATCAAAACTATCGGGTAAGTAGAGCTACCGTATATAATACACTGGAGCTATTGGTAAATTGTGATCTCGTACGTAAACATCAGTTCGGTAAAAACCTTGCTCAGTATGAAAAATCATACGGTAATAAGCAACACGATCATTTGATCTGTATCGACTGTGGTAAGGTATTAGAATTTTGT
>JAHDGW010000402.1 GCA_020631635.1 Saprospiraceae bacterium | reverse complement strand
ACTATCATATTCGTCGTACTCTTACTTACAGCTTGTAATAAAGACGAACCAACTGATCATAGCAATGAAATACCACTAGTCCAATCTGAAGCATCCTATACGGTGCTTGTGGACGAAGACGTAGCCTATGCCAATGGTCTCAGTATAGAAGGAATGAATAAAATTGAAAAGCCTCAATTACTAGACGTCTATTACCCTGATAATGAATCTGTAAATAGGCCCGTTTTTATGTTCATTCATGGAGGTGGATTTACCGGAGGCATCAAGCATAAACCAGAAATAGTGGATTTGGCCAATTACTATGCCGCAAGAGGATGGGTTTTTGTTTCAATAGACTACAGGACAACTGAGGAATTAGGAAATATAGAGAACATATCGCAGGAAGACGTATTAGCTCTGTATAAAGGTATTGCACCGCAAGAATGGATAGAACATGCTATACAAGGGTCAGAAACCATAAAACAACTACAACAAAGTATTGCGATGTATGCTGCGCAAAGGGATGCTAAAGCAGCCCTCCGCTGGATAATCGCTAACTCCGATGCGTATCACATAAATGAAGACTATATCACCGTAGGAGGCGCCTCAGCTGGATCTATCACAACTATTGCTTTAGGTATTTCCAACTCTGAAGATTTTAGAGATGAAATCTCTGTGTCTGATGATCCTACTCTAAACAGTACCAACTTAAGCGAGGCTTATGACGTAAGAAGTATGATCTATTTCTGGGGATCTAATATAAAATTAGATGTCTTCGAAGGAGTCTATGGCTTAGAGCAATATAATAGATATGACGCCGATGATCCTGAATTATTCATGGCACATGGTACAGCCGATGATCCAGTAACACCATATGCTGAAGCCCTCGAACTGCAAGACATCTACAATTCCCTAGGTATTCACAATGAGTTAGCTACCATACTACAACCCAATGGTCAACCAGCAGGACATGGTGCTTGGAATGGAGTACTTGATGGCAAAAATCTATCTGAATTGACTTTTGATTTTTTAGTAGAGCGACAGGGTTTGAGGGTGGAGTGAAGATTTTTTAAAACTGTTGAATGCTGTAAAATATTAATATATTACAGGGTATAAAGTTGTTATCATGACAAAAATAATTATCTCCGTCTTTATTTTATTACTATCATGCTCAGTTTGCCTCTCTCAATGCGAAGTTGAAGCAGGTATGGATAGAAATGCTTGTCCAGACGAAATACTTGATGGTGTTAGCCTTGAAGGACAGATTCTAGAGGGTAATAATGTATCTATCTATTGGGAGTCCTCCTACTATGAGCCATCACTGAATCAAACCTATTACGCATCTCATATGATGAATGACACCACATCATTAAACCCAGTGATCACAGATCACTTTGAGAAAACGGTAGTGTACTATTTAAATGGTATAGATGCTGCAAATCAGACCTGCCAAGATTCAGTAGTCATAAATTTTAGCGATTGGCAATTTCTAGCCATTGATAAAATGACGGGCAAAGATCCCTTAGATACTATCGAATTATGGATAGCTGCACAAAGCAATTGGGAACATGTCCAATATGAATGGTCACCCAATATCATGATTTCTGATACGACTTTGAGAAATCCTAAGGTCTGGAATGATACTACCATCTTTTATAATCTAGAAATCACAGATTCATTAGGATGCACAGTTACTGATGACATATTTGAAGTTTACGTATCTACAAGCTCCATATCTGAAATCTCAAAGCAAAGCTCCATACTCTACCCAAATCCTGCATCAGATCACTTTCAAATTGAATCCAAAGAGAACATTTATAGTATTGAAATTTATGACCAAAAAGGGTCATTGTTAATGTCCAAACAAAAACAACCCATAGTCTTAGATAAATTACCTATGGGAGAATATTATATTAGAATAAAATATAATTCTGGTAAAATGGAAACACAAATACTTATTATATCTAAATAATAAAATGAATAAAGTATTTTACCTACTAGTAATAACATTC
>JAHDGW010000034.1 GCA_020631635.1 Saprospiraceae bacterium | reverse complement strand
GAGGAGTGATGGTATGCCGTAACTAGATAGTTGCTCCGCAATGACTTGTAAGGTTTTGGTTTTACCGGTACCGGTGGCACCTGCGATGAGTCCGTGCCTATTCAAAGTCTTAAGTGGTACACGTACAAAGTTGTCCGTGAGTACTTCTTTGTCTAACATTGCTCCACCTAAAATCAGGCTGTCTCCTTTAAATTTGTATGCTTCGCTAAGTTCTTGTACGAATTGATCTTTATTACTCATGTCGTCTTCTCTAATAGATGTATTATAAGGACGTAAGATACGAGATATAGGTACTCTTTGAAAGAAGTATTTAAGAAAATTGTAATATGAAGGATGAATGTAATGCGATAATTAGCTCCTTATTCCTGTCTTATCTCTAGGATTCATTTATTTATGCGTTGTGAAGCGAAATGCTACACGTGTATTTAAAATCATATTTGCACGTCTGTTGTAAAAGTCATATTTTTATAGATATAAAAGCGAAGACAAAGAAGGTTATCACCATGAGTACAAAATTGACACTGACGATCGACAAAGCAGTCATTGAAAAATCTAAGAGGTATGCTAAAAAGAAAGGTCGAAGTCTATCCGAAATAATCGAAAATTACTTAAAAGCTATATCGTCTGAAGATCAAAAAGACGAAATAGAAACAAGCCCCATTGTAAAATCACTAAGAGGTTCTTTCAAAATGCCTGAAAACTTTGACTACAAAAAGGAACTTACAGATGCATTGACAGAGAAATATTTGAACTCATGAAGCATGCATTAATTGATTCAGATGTTTTACTAGATTTCTTTTTCGATAGAGAACCTTTTTCACGTCATGCAAGCTACGTTTTAACACAATGTGAACTCAAAAAACTCAACGGCTACCTTACTCCTGTGATCATTAGCAATGTATATTATCTATTGCGAAAAATATCATCTCACGAACGAGTGATCAAAAAGCTAAATCAACTCTTAACCTTAACGGAAATACTCATCATAGATAAACAAATTATACTCAATGCAATGAATTCAAAATTCAAAGATTTTGAAGATGCATTACAAAATTATGCTTGTGAAAATACAGGAAAAATTGAAATGATAATCACTAGAAATATCAAGGATTATCAAGCTAGCAATCTAAGTATTTTGACTCCCGAAGAATACTCTAATCTAAATACCAGTCTTTAAGGTTGTTACTGCATGCTCTTATGATTAATACAATTAAATAATCTGAAGTTTTGAGCATAAGGGTTTATTGAATAGGGCAATCTGCTACAGATCACGTATTCCACAATCATTTGAGGCATCAATTACACCTCTACTATTACCGATTTTCCATTCTTAGATCTAAAAGATGTCTCGGTAATACTCGACATGAAAAGTTAGATCCTTAAGCTTTATTAACTTAAGGGACCCCATCTGCTTCGCGGCTAGGCGAGCTTGCTCAAAATGAAAAGGGATTTTTTTCATACCGACCAGCGCGGAGGTATCAGAAAAAAAACTATTGGCAGTCTCCTACCTCTTATTCCAAGAGTTGACTCGTTGTTTGAAACGCTGCTTTGATTCTGGCCATTGGGTGATGTTCTTTTGGGACTCTACGAACTCTTGTTCTGCCGTGTCTAGTATATTGGCAAAGAAATCGAGTCCTGTTGCCGCTTCTACTTCATCAATCGTGACGGAATAGTCCAATATACTTTTTTCGGATACCTCATGCGGCATGATGAAGCCTATCCCCTGATTGGTCAATGAATTGATCATGACTTTGTAAAAGGCCTTAGGCACGGCGATTTTATTATATCCGATGGTCTCATAGTTGTTATCCATGATCGGTCCCGAGACGACGTATAAACCACCCTTATCCTCCGCCCAATCTCGGACAGACTCTTCAAGTTCTCGCCAGATTCCACCATTGAATGGTATCAACTGAGGGGCCATATTGCTCATGTAGAAAGACTCTTTCATGGCTCGTGTATTGAATGCCATGTCTCCTGCTGGTGCCATATGCCCTCTAGAATATCCAGAATGAGAGTAGTCGCCATGCTTAGCGGATCCCGTGGATACTAATGGATCTTGATTAAATCGTTTTGATCGGGGTACATTCTTCTTTTGCAAGGAGCTACTAGTGAGCGGATATGCCACCCATTCGGCTATTTCCCAATCTTCGATATAACTTAGGGAGTAATAATCATGATGTACTATTTGACCACTTGATCCCTTAGGTATAAATGCCCGATCTTCCGTGTTTGGAAGCACGTTTTCTTCTGAGTTTTCAAAATTGATATCACCCAAAAATTGATATAAATAAACAAAAGCACCGCATAGCAATACGGCAAATATGCCTACTCTTACGAGTAGCTTCCCAAATCCAGAGCGATCCCTACGCTGGTGATTTTGTTTAAATTTTGTCATTGCCTTATTCTATAAAAACTGACAGATTACACCTCCCATGAGCATTAATGTAACTAACCAATAGCCTGCATGTATCCAGATATATTTCCAACTCTTACGCTCAAACATACTATTGATCGCGATCAGTGGGAATGCAAACGTAAGAGTGCAAAATGCACCATGTAGAGCTCCATGCCCAAATGATCTATGTAGATGGCCGTAATCATTCATAAAAGCACTAAAATCTTGGGCTGTTTTACTGGTCGCATCATTAAAATCGGGTAAATACGATAAAATAGCGTATACACCAGACTGATGAATAACTAGACTCATCAATGCTCCCGCAATGAAAAGACCAAATAAATAGCTCAAGCCAAAGATCATAGCCATATTCCCGGATTGTGCCATTTCTTCGGTTACTCCTGATTCTTTCATCCATGCTTTAGCAAATCCGATAGGACTATACCAAACCGATCCGACTGCAAGCGGTATCAATGCCGCTACAAAAAATACCCACCAATTCATTTCCATAGTAAAGTTGATTTTATGTTGTTAATAATATTGATTGCTAATATTCAGTTTGATTTATCCCATATGAAAGTGCTGCGCTAGATCCAATCCACCATCATTCAAAATCGCTGTACCGGTCAAATAAGACGAGGCATTGGAGGCCAACAGACATGCTAGACCAGCCATCTCATCAGGATCAGCAATACGACCCAGTAAGATATTTTTGACCAAAGCATTACTGATTTGCTCATTTTCATGAAGTGCCTTGCTCAGCTTGGTCTTGACAAATCCTGGACAGATTGCATTGACTCTGATATTGTGCGGTGCCCACTCTATAGCCTGATTTTTAGTCATCATGATCAAGGCCGCTTTACTGATATTGTAGGCTGACATATACTTAGCTGCATGTATACCTTCGATAGAGCTGATGTTGATCACTGATCCGCCACCTACTTTTTTCATATGCGGCAATACAAGATTACTGAGCTGCATTGCAGCATTGACGTTGATATCCATCGTCTTTTGGTATACATCAATAGGCATCATTTCTATAGGACCGAAATATGGGTTTGTACCAGCATTATTGACTAATATATCGATTCTACCATATGCTTCTATGGTCTTATCGATCAAGTTTTTTTGATGGTCAGCTTTCGCTACGTGACATTCTATACCTATAGCATCTAGTCCATCTTTTTTAAATGAAGCAGCAACCTCATCTACTGCCTCTTGCTTGCGGCTACTGATTACGACCTTGGCTCCAAACTCAGCAAAGCCACGGGCCATCGCCTCTCCTATTCCTTTACTCGATCCTGTGATGATGGCTACTTTACCACTCAGGTCAAACATTGATTTTATTCTTGTCATCATTTTATATGTTCATTTCTGGAATGTCTCCATCTATAATTAATCTGCCTTCTGTGGCATTTTCGATGTCTTCGACACTTACTCCTGGTGCTCGCTCTAGCAATTTAAACCCTTGATCGGTCACATCCAATACCGCTAGATTAGTTACAATCTTTTTGACACATTTTACGCCTGTGAGTGGCAAGGTACAATTTCGCAGAAGTTTAGATTTACCTCGCTTATTGGTATGCATCATCGCGACTATGATATTATCAGCGGATGCCACCAGATCCATAGCTCCGCCCATACCTTTGACCATTTTACCAGGAATTTTCCAATTGGCGATATCACCATTGTCTGCTACTTCCATAGCACCTAATACGGTCAGTTGTATATGCTTACCTCTGATCATTGCAAAGCTAGTTGCTGAATCAAAAATGGATGCACCTGGCATCGCAGTTATCGTCTGCTTACCCGCATTGATCAAATCTGCATCTACTTCTGCTTCGGTAGGGAAAGGTCCCATACCAAGTATGCCATTTTCAGATTGAAATTCTACACTAATACCCTCGGGTATATAATTAGCAATCAGCGTCGGTATGCCTATTCCAAGATTGACGTACCAGCCATCTTGCAATTCTTGAGCAATACGACGTGCTATTCCATGTTTATCAAGCATATCTGTTTTTGTTTTTAGATGAGGTCAATGTTAGGAGCGGATCGTACGCTGCTCAATTCTTTTTTCATAATTTGCCCCCTGAAAGATCCTTTGTACAAATATCCCTGGAGTATGAATAGTATTAGGGTCAAGTTGACCAACTTCTACTAATTCTTCTACCTCGGCAATCGTAATCTTGCCAGCCATAGCCATGAGAGGATTAAAATTTCTGGCCGTACCTTTAAAAACGAGATTACCAAAGGCATCACCTTTCCAAGCTTTTACAATCGCAAATGGTGCATCAAAAGCATGTTCCATCAAGTGTGGTTTACCATCAAAGTATCGTACTTCCTTGCCCTCTGCTACTTCAGTACCAAAGCCTGCAGGCGTATAAAAGGCTGGAATACCTGCTCCGGCAGCTTGACATCGTTGTGCTAAGGTCCCTTGTGGTACTAAATCTACTTCAAGCTCACCAGAAAGCATCTGTCGTTCGAATTCTGCATTTTCTCCTACATAGGAGGCAATCATTTTTTTGATCTGCTTCTTCTGCAGCAAAAGCCCTAAACCAAAATCATCTACCCCAGCATTGTTGGAGATACAGGTCAAATCTTTGATTCCAGCATCTACTAAAGCCTGAATACAATTCTCAGGAATACCGCAAAGACCGAATCCACCAAGCATAAGTGTCATACCGTCCTTGATCCCTTGGATTGCGGTTTGGGCATTTTTAACTACTTTATTCATTTCGCCTTTTTGTTCCTTGACAATATAAAACAATAATGTCTTAAGTGATAAATATGCTTGCAAAACAGATAATTAATTTACTGTAGTATAAACAAAAATGACCCGTCCGAAGACAGGTCTTATAAAAGAGTCTAATGTTAATACTTCTTTTACTCATTAATCTTTAAGAAGGAAGAACTTGCTACCAATCCCTTATCATTGATTACTTGTATGTAGTAAACCCCGGGATTTAGATTATCTACATTGATACTCTTTGCATTTAATCCTTCAAGGCAATAGATATTAGTTTGTACAAGCTTTTGTCCTTGTGCATTGTAGATCAAGATTGTATTCTGTATATTTTCTTCCGAGAGAAACTCTACATTGATCACCTCCTTAGCGGGGTTTGGCGAAATATCCAATCGATATTCTTCTACATCTGCTATCACTTCTACTTCTACATTTTCGAATCTCAAATTTTCCAAATTAATGACTTGGTTTTTTCCTTGGTCACCGTTGATCGTAAATACCAGCATGGTCACATCCGAGAAATCCATGATTTCATATGCACTAGACTTGAAAAATTCTTTTTTTAAGCTAAAGCTTCTAGATTCTTCACTGAGGATGATATCCATTTTAAATTGATCCTCCCAATATAAAATCGACTCCTTCACAACTGTCACCGTTAGATGTGCATTCCCATTGGCTTCAAATGTGATCGCGTTATATTCATCGAGGTTTTGAGGGGTAGCTTTCGCATCTATTGTTCTGTAGATATTTAAGTAGTCACTTACGTTTGCTTCTACGCTTATCGTCCTTTCTAAGATCTTCGCATCTTGTACTTCTATAGTCTGTTGTGGTGAAACTTCAAATGTTGTGATTGTATTATTTACATCTGAGTCATCTATACCCCAAGCACCATCCGCTATGAATATTTCGTCTGATACCCCATCATTACTCAAGGAAAGACTCAGGTCATATAGGTGTCCAGTTTGGATTTCTATAATTTCCTCACGATTACCACTTAATGTTATTTCTTGTTTAAACTCAATAGGCTCAGCACCTTCTGCGATAGTGTAATTGGCATCGATATCAATAGATGTACTTTGTGATTTATTTTTTACCGCAAGGGTTAATACTCCATTTTCATACTCGCCATGGGTGATGAATACCTTGGGTAAAGCCGAGTATTTGATACTATGTAATGGTGCTCTTTCTTCTAACCTAGCCAATACATCCTCCAAAAGTTGAGTTATTTCTAAGTATGTCTTACCCCATATTTGAAAGTTAAACATATTCTCTTCTTTACTGTACTTGTGTAGGTTCCAGTGGTTTTCAATATAGAATTCACCATCTTGCAGATAAGCCGAAAATCCAGTTGCATATTGTACCTGACCTTCTTCTGAAAGTAGTTCGTAGCTTAAAAAATTACCCCCTCGGGCATAGGTAAAACTGAGATCAATAAGCCTTAAACCTTCTAGTCTATCACAGATATATTTAGTATGCTCATACACCCCTTGGTCAGTTAATATTCCTAATACCGATCCAATTCTTCTTTCATCTTTATAATAATCTGCGGCTGCTATCTGTGTTGCATTTGTGATTTCTGTTAGATTTTCTGGAGTACTTTCTGTTGCTTCATATCCGAGCAAGAAGTTAGGGATCAAGCCTTCTAGGTTATAAATATCTCTGGTGTCTATTGGTTCGAAAGCAATGAGACCATCTTTTTTCAATTGAATCATCTCAGGATTCTTCACAGCATTATGAAAATTACGGTAAGCCACTTTACTAGATAATCGTCTATTAGACTCTAAACCAGATTGTACTCCTGGAGGCGTTACACATTGTGGGTCATCACTATCTACCAATCCATTTCCATTGTCATCTATACCATTATCACAAATTTCTATACAACATGATTTGGTAAAGCACTCAGAATCGCTACAATCAATCCATCCGTCACCATCATCATCTATCCCATTATTACAGATTTCTATTATACAAACATTAGAACTACCACAGTCAGGATCATCACAATCCACAAGTCCGTCACCATCATCATCTATCCCGTTGCTACAGTTTGTTTCGAAAGGTGGCGGTGCTAGTACACAATTAAAACCATCATTAATGGATAAGTTACCCGTACCGTTGATTATTTCTGTAGCCGCTAGTGTATTGACATCTACTGTATAGATTTTTCCCGAAGAATTGTTATAGGCAAAGAAACTACCATCATTAGAAGACCAAGCCGCACCGAATGCTCCCGATTCATTATTGATAGACCCAGCAAGATCATAGCTTGAAATAAAATTAGTCACAGGATCAAATACTTTGAGTTTGGAAGAGCCATCTATGCCGTAAAATAATCCATTATTTAGGTCTAAAGCAAGATCGGCAACTCCTGGATGACTGATCCCCGTAGGGTTAGCAACCAAACTCGCAGCCGTCAGATCAACCGTGTAAATACCATTGCCTCCTCTACTCATAAATAGTGTCCCAGAGGCATCAATGCCCCCAGCGAAAAATATTCCCGATTGTGGTAAGGTAACTCCCAAATCGATAACCGACCCATCCCTATTGAGCATCCCAAGTGAATATACACCATTGACTCTTACAGGTGCATATACATGCAAATCGATAGGATTTTGTTGTAACCCATTGATATCACTAGCACCAGAAATCGTTGCAATAGTATTGTAAACCCCCGTACTCGGATCTAGTGATACTAATGTAGAGTTACTATGTACTTGATAAAACTCATTGGAGCAATTCCAGCATGAGACATGATTTTCACAGTCTGGATCCCAACAGTCGATCAAACCATCTCCATCATCGTCAATTCTATTATCACATATTTCTTGACCAAAAGAGAAGGCTGTGACGAATAATAAGGCTAGTATCGTTTTAGTAATTCTGAGAGTGTAGATGTTTGTATTCATTGTAAGACGATTTTTCTTTTTATCGTAATTGATGATATAAAGATCTACGAATAGCTAGTCAAAATGCCTTAGAATCAGCTATTGGTAAATAATCGTCTGTTTTTGGTAAGAATCTATCTTTTTTCGAAAACACAATCGATCAAGCTAGCAATACCGGGACTATATCACACATATGAGATACCATAAAAGTGAAAAAATGCTCTAGAAACGGAAGATGGATTGTGCTATATCCATAGCTTTCTGATAGCTAGTGAGGTCAAGAGATAACGGACTTTCTAGTCGGTTGAAATATTGTATTAAATACTCAGAGGGCATATTGCCCACGAGATCATTTTGCGCCATAGGACAACCTCCCATTCCTTTGATCGTACCATCAAATCTTAAGCAGCCATTGATATAGGCATTATGAACTTTTTCTTCCCACGAGGCTAATGTCGTATGAAAGTGAGCTCCAAACTCCACATGAGGGTTAGGTGGTATAAGTTCAGAAAAAAGATACGCTATGCTTTCAGGTTTTGCTACTCCGATCGTATCGCTCAATTGGAATATATTGATATCCATATCGGCAAGTTTCTCAATCCAGTCTTGTACAATGTCTACATTCCAGGCATCCCCATACGGATTACCAAAACCCATAGAAATATAGATCAGCAGTTGTTTGTTAGATTGCAGGCATATCTCTTGGATCGTTTTTACACGGTCGAGCGACTCTTCTATCGTAGCATTAGTATTACGTAATTGAAAGGTCTCGGAGATACTAAATGGGTATCCCAATATATCGATTTCTGGATGGCTTGCGGCATCTCTTGCTCCTCTTTCATTAGCGACTATAGCGAGCAAACTAGTTTGTGTACTAGACAGATCGAGCCCCGCCAATACTTCCGCAGTATCCCTCATCTGGGGTATGGCTTTCGGTGATACAAATGAACCAAAGTCAAGCGTATGAAAACCGACTTGAAGCAATGCATTGAGATACCCAATCTTAGTCTCAGTAGGTATAAAGTCATGAATACCTTGCATCGCATCGCGAGGGCACTCTATTATTTTTATATGCTTGTTTTTATTTGGAGCCAATATATTTTTGATTGTTTTCAAATGTACGTTGGTAATCATCAGTAATTCAAGGAATAGAAACTAATAATTAACTTATCTTGAATTCCTTAATCCTTGACTATGCAACTTGACCATATCCTAACACATCTTGGAGAAGAAAGATCCCGTTATTTTAATGCTGTATCTCCGCCTATCATCCAAAGTTCCAATTTTGTCTTTGATAGTATTCAAGATATGAGAGACGCTATTACAGATGAGATCAATCAACATGTGTATACTAGAGGTAATAATCCTACGACAGCAATTCTCAGAAAAAAATTGGCTGCACTAGAGCATGCAGAGGATGCACTCGTGGTAAGTAGCGGAGCATCAGCCATGGCAGCAGCCGTATTGTCTCAAGTAAAGGCTGGAGACCATATCGTATGTGTTCAAAAACCTTATGCATGGACTTATAAATTGCTGACTGAGTTTCTTTTAAAATTTGATATCAGTTTTGACTTTGTAGATGCCACTGAAATCCAACAGATCGCGGATGCATTGAAAAGCAATACCTCCGTTCTTATCTTGGAGAGCCCAAACTCTTTAACTTTTGAAATACAAGATCTAGCGGCATGTGCTAAGTTGGCTAAAGATCACAATATCACTACGGTGATCGATAACAGCTACGCCACCCCGCTCTATCAAAATCCCATTGACTATGGAATAGACATTGTCATTCACTCTGGCACTAAATATATCAATGGGCATAGTGATGTGGTATGTGGAGTTATCTGCAGCAGTAAGGTCATTATTGAAAATATATTTAAGTCCGAGTTCATGACACTTGGCCTCAATATATCTCCAAGTGACGCCTTCTTGATCTTACGTGGCCTGAGAACCTTACCTATGCGAATGGAGAGAATCGTCAATACGACGGCCGCTGTCATCGATTATCTCTCTGATCATGACGGGGTAGATCGTATACTTTTCCCTTTTCACGATAGCTTTCCTCAACAAACCTTAGCTAAAAAGCAAATGAAGGCTTGTGGTGGTTTATTTTCTATCATGCTCAAAACAAAGGACAAAGATAAAATCGAACGATTTGTAGATGCCCTAGATGCCTTCCTCATCGCCGTATCCTGGGGAGGTCACGAATCATTAAAAATGCCTAGCCTAGTGTTTCATGATATTCCAGGTCGAGAAGATAGCCCTATCCCGTATAATTTAATCCGATTATCCATAGGTTTAGAAAGCCCAGAATTTTTGATTGCCAATTTGGAAAAAGCATTTAAGGCGATAAGCTGATCTTTACTTCATTAGGATGAGTATTCCCCCAAGAATGGTCATATAGATAATGTACTTTCTAAATATTTTTTCGTTGATACGCTGTATGATCCAATAGCCACTATAAAAACCAAGGATAATTAAAGGAGTAAACCATAAGTCAAGCTTCAAATACTCCCAATCTAAAGTCTCCCACACCCATATGTGAAACGGAAGTTTCACAAAATTGATCGTAAAAAATAAGATCGCCGTAGTACTTATAAATTGAATTTTAGGAATACGTAATGCCATAAAATATACATTGGCGAAAACACCAGCTAGGTTACCAACCATGGTCGTAAAACCAGCCCCAAAACCCATGAAATTTGCAAAAAACAAACTCTTGGGTATATACTCCTCGTCCACTCTATCCAATATGATCATGACTATGGCACTACCAATAATGATTGAAGCTAGAGCAATTTTAAAGCCTTGATCATCAATCTTATCTCCAATGAATACGCCAAGTAGGATACCAATGATCACAGATGGCATGAGTCTTTTGAAATGTGTCCAGTTTACGGTTTTATAATATTTACTTACCGCAAAACAATCGGCAAATATGAGAAGTGGAACAATAGCACCTGTACTGTCTTTCGTAGGCAATGCCAGTGCAAAAAGCGTTACAATAATAGTACCCATCCCTTTGAGGCCCGATTTAGAAATCCCCAAAAGAAAAGCCGCTATTGCGATATAAATGATGGAATAAAAAGGTAAATCAATCAGTTAATTATAATTTTTCTTGAGATTATCTAAATGATGATAATTATGATAGTCTACCAACATCAACATTTCTCTGATTGGCATACGCCCCATGAGTGGATGTGGTAGTAGGTATTTGTCAAGCTGTTTTTCTGACCATCGATTGACCATACGGATAAGAGTATCACCCGATGATCTAAACTTCTTGATTCGATCTTCTTTTTGATCGACCGTATATGTTGCAACAGAGATAGGAGAGGTCATCCCTTCGGGAATATTAAGGAGCTTTTCCCGGTATCTCAACTTGACCTCATCATAAGTCCGTATATCACGATTGCACTTACCGAACTTATACCAAAGCATAAGTTTAGGTACAGACATACCCTTAGTGACAGCTTTAGCGGTCTTATATAGATGATCAAGATGCTCGGCACTCGTCCACTTACCATCAGGAGCATAGATAAATTTATCGTCGGACTGATGATCCACCATCCAACTAGCTACCTCATGGAAGCTTTTTTCTAGATGACCAATAATTTGCGGCTTATCCATGGCATCGAAGTTACGTATAATCCTCTTTATCGATCACATAGAAAATCAATGATTTACAGGACCAGCATTACGAATATTTTCATCGCTTTGATCCGCAAATTTTATAAAGTTATTATTAAATAAGGTGCTTAAGTAGTTTGCTTTTGCATCATATTCATCCTCATTGGGCCAAGTATGCTTAGGATTTAATATAGCATTGGGTACATCAGGACAATCCTTGGGTATAGATAGGTTAAAGAATGGATCTTTCTCAAACTCCACTTTATTGAGTCTACCCGTCAAGGCAGCTTTGATCATAGCTCTAGTGTATGTAAGTTCGATTCTATTACCCGAGCCATAAGGTCCACCAGTCCAACCCGTGTTAATCAACCATACATTGATCTCTCCAGATCCACGATTGATACCTGCATCGATTTTATCACCTAGTAGCTTGGCATATTTGCTAGGGTGCAATGGTAAGAAAGGTGCTCCAAAACAAGCCGAAAATGTAGCCTGTGGTTCATTAATACCATCTTCAGTACCAGCAATTTTTGCAGTGTATCCGCTCATAAAATGATACATCGCTTGATCCTTGGTCAACTTAGAAATCGGAGGCAATACACCGAAAGCATCACAGGTCAAAAAGAAAATATTTTGAGGTAAGTCTCCCCTAGAGTTGTACATGATGTTATCAATGTGATATATAGGGTAACTGACTCGTGTATTTTGAGTGATTTCTATATTGGTATAGTCCGGAGTTACACCATCTTCCTCAAACCCAATATTCTCTAACATCGCCCCAAACTTGATTGCCTTATAAATTTGTGGCTCTTTGTTCTTGGAGAGATCTATCGTTTTGGCATAACACCCGCCTTCAAGATTGTAAATATTGGAGGTAGACCAGCCATGCTCATCATCACCGATCAATCTACGCTCAGGATCATTGGACAAGGTAGTTTTACCGGTACCTGAAAGTCCAAAAAATAATGCCGAGTCTCCCTTAGGACCAACATTGGCCGAACAGTGCATACTCAATACATCTCGCTCCGTAGGCAGTACAAAGTTAAGTACAGAGAATATTCCTTTCTTGATTTCTCCTGTATAAGCTGTACCCCCGATGAGTATCGTTTTTGTACTAAAGTTGATCACCGAAAAATTTTCTTGACGAGTACCATCTTGATCAGGATCAGCTACAACACCAGGAAAAGCATAGATCTTCCAGTCTTCTTTAAAGTTTTCTAACTCAGAAGTACGAGGACGTAAAAACATGTTGTAGGCAAATAGATTTTGCCAGGGATACTCTGTATAAACTTTGATGAAGCATCTATACTTATCACTGGCGCATGCATAAGCATCACGAGAATATACCTCATCTAGCCCCTCAACGTACTGTTCAATCTTGCGATAAAGTTGATCATAGTGTTGCGTAGAAATAGGGATATTGACGTCTCCCCAGTCCACTGATGTTGTGGTGATATCATCTTTAACAATAAATCTATCTTTTGGAGATCGACCGGTAAACTGCCCTGTATTGACCACTAAAGCTCCATCGCTACTAAGTATACCTTGCTGTCGCTCTATTGTATGTTGTACGAGAGTAGCAGGAACAAGATTATGATGCGTATTTTTAATATTCATAATAAATAGTTGATTGGTGCTCCAAAGGTATATTCATTTTTGGTCTAAACCTATGACTAAACTCATTTCTTGAAATACATTAACTCCTGATTTTGAATTAGTTACATTGAATAAATTCAATGTAACTAACCTAAGTATTTGACTCTCAGAAGTTTGGAATTAAGTGTAGGATTTGCAAGATGTGGTCTTCAAATTGTTCTCATTTTTAGTCATTATTTATACTCTAAAATGGGATGAACAACTTGGACATCCTGCGGTTTAGTATCTAAATAGGAATCTATGAATATTTATAAAAAAATATATAGGCTAGAACGAAGTCAACTTGTGAAAGCTTCTCTAGAAAAAACATGGGATTTCTTTTCTTCTCCTAAGAATCTCCAAGAGATAACACCAGACTATATGGGATTTAATATCACCTCTGATCTAGGAGATGGTAAAATGTATGCTGGTCAAGTAATTACCTATACCGTAAGCCCCTTACTCAATATCCCTATCAAATGGATGACTGAGATCACCCATGTAGAGGATCACAAATATTTTATTGACGAGCAGAGGTTCGGTCCTTATAGTTTGTGGCATCATCAGCACTGGTTTGAGGAAGTGGATGGCGGTGTCATGATGAAGGATATCGTGCATTATGCACTACCTCTAGGCCCCATCGGCCAAATGATGAAAGGACTCTTTATAGGTAAACAGTTAGAAGATATTTTTAACTATCGTATCGAAGCTGTTGAAAAACTATTTAATCAATAGTATTAAGTTCATAATCCTAGATTATAATAATTTCGATTTATATCAATTGAGATGCATTTTATATGTAGCTAGACAACGCTCTCTTGCCTCCTTGTGATCTAACATGGGTTCTGGATATTGATCTGTACCAAATTCTGGTATCCATTTTTTGATATATTCCTTTTGCGGGTCAAACTTAGTCATTTGAGAAGTTGGATTAAAAATCCTGAAATAGGGAGCTGCATCTGTACCACTTCCAGATGCCCATTGCCAACCACCATTATTACTGGCCAAATCAAAATCTAACAACTTTTCTGCAAAATAGGCCTCTCCGAGTCTCCAATCATGCAGCATATGCTTAGTCAAAAAACTAGCCACTACCATGCGAACACGGTTATGCATATACCCAGTATTATTTAGCTCTCTCATACCCGCATCTACCATGGGATAACCCGTTCTACCCTCTTTCCATCTTGTCCACTCCTCTTCATCGAAGCGCCATGGAATGCCCTCGTATTTAGCTCTAAATTCTTTATTGGCGACATGAGGAAAGTGATACAGTATCTGTGAGTAGAAATCTCTCCATACCAACTCACTCAAGAAGGTATCGTTGAGCTTTTGTGCTTTCCGTGCTTTATCCCGAATACTTATCGTCCCAAACCTAAAATGAATACCAAGCTTAGATGTACCATTTACCGCAGGAAAGTTGCGCTTTTTATCGTATTCTCTTATGACTTTTTGAGTTACGGTAGTTGACGGAATTTCAATCTCCGAGCGATCAAAACCAAGAGACTCATGACTTGGCATTGATGAAAGCTTCTTTACTTTAGATAACTGACCGAAATACTTTTCATTGGGATATGCTTTGAAATAGTAGCTCAAACCACTGTCTTCCCGTTGTGTCAGTTTGGCCAACCATTTTCGCTTATATGGGGTGAAAACCGTGTATGGCAATCCATCATCCTTAGTTACTTCATCTTTTTCAAATATCACATGGTCCTTGTATGTACAAAAATCAATCTGATATTTATCACATAATTTCTTAACCTCCTCATCTCTTTGTTGTGCATATGGTTCGTAGTCACGATTGCAATATAGTCCTACTACATCCTTATTACTTAGTAATTTACTCCATATATCCAGAGGTCTTCCATGGTAAACTACCAGATCACTACCGAGCTCGATCAATTGATCTTTTAGAGAGGATACCGTATCGTGCAAAAATGTGACTCTAGCATCAGTTGAGGGTAGCTTTTCGAGTATATTCTGATCAAAAATAAATACACATTGGACATCCTTGGTATTTTTCAAGGCATAGTATAAGGCGGCATTATCATGTAATCTTAGATCTCTTCGAAACCAAAAATAAGTCATAGTACAATCTTTTGGACATGCAGCTAACATAGCTATGCCGCATTTGTTTTGATGACATAAATTTGTAATATGCTAAAACTGAAGTAAATTTGACCAACAGTTAAATTAGACCCATGAGATTTATTACGTTGTTGATCGCCTTAGTTACGTTATTAAGTTCGTGTACCGAGCCAAAAACATCGGCTATAACACCAGAAATAGGAGCATTAGAGGAAAGCTATGCCGCAGATCCGAGTCCATTAAATGCTAATAAGTTGATTGCAGAACTGGCTAGAGCCCTTGGGAAAGATCACTCTGAAGTAACTAAAAAGCAGATCATAAGCCGTGGCATGGAAATAACGGAAGAAATAAAAATGCCTCTCCGATCTATCCCGTTCATACACGAAACGCTCAAAAAAAATTACTATCCCAATCAGAATGGAGAACATATCATAAAGCTCGCTGATATAATGAAAAGTATCAAAAAGAATGCAGCGGCAAATATTCTATATCAATCTTATATAAATGCCAATCCACAGGGTGCTTTGGTAGAGAAAGCACAAGCAAATGTTTCTGAGGAAATTGATGACTTAGATATATACATTTTAGCGCTAGGAGAAAAGATTTTTGATAATCCAGACCAGTTTGGACTTAACAGACAAAATGCTCAAAATTATGTAGATGCATGCGAAGCTTACGCCTTGGCCAATAAATACTCTGCCAAGTCACCTGAGCACCTCTACAAAGCTGCTGAGATAGCTAGAAGCTTACGTACATTCCCAAAAACGCTAAGCATATACGACTGGATAGTTACTGAATATCCTCAATATGACAAGACCCCGACGGCTATGTTTTTGAAAGGATTTATAATTGAAAACGAACTAGGTAATAGTCCTGCAGCAAAAGACGTCTATACTTCTTTTTTACAGACTTACCCCAATCATGATCTCGCTGACGATGTGAAGTTTTTACTAGAAAACATCGGTAAATCCAATGAAGAAATATTAGAACTTATCGAGAAGAAAAAGCAAGAAAAGAATCCATCCTAAGAGGACCGTTATTTTGGTCTCTTATGCGGAGCACTTGGCCTGACTTCTATTTTACTCGGTAATGTTCGAGGATTCATTTTTAGGAGATCTATGACGAGCTCCCCTATATCTTCTATCTGAATCTTCCAAAAATCATTTTCATCTGGTTGATTATTATTGAAGTATGTAGCCACAGAACCGGGCATAATGGTACTTACCTTGATATCGAACGGTCTGAGATCTAGCATCATGGCTTGTGTCATACCCACTAAACCAAATTTGCTGGCATTGTATGCTGCACCTTTAGCGAAAAAATTAGTTCCTGCCAGACTCGCGATTGAAATAAAATATCCTTTAGATTCCTTAAGTGCAGGGATACTAGATTTGGCAGTATTAAATACACCCGTAAGATTGGTATCAATCGTACTATTCCATTGTTCTTCAGTCATTTCGTCTATAGATGCAAAGTGACCGACTCCAGCATTGGCAATGACTACATCTAGTTGGCCAAAATGAGCCAATACTTTTGATATGGATACCTGCTCGCTAGCGTAGCTAGAAACTTCGCTTTGTATCACTAGTACTTCACCTCCTTGATGTTTAGCTAGCAAGGTATTTTTAGCGGTATTCAAAGATTCAATATTTCGCCCAGTAATAGCGACCTTAATCCCTACTTCTAACATCGCATCAGCTATTCCAAATCCTATTCCTTTTGAGCCACCCGTGATATAGGCTACTTTTGATTTTAAATCTGTTATCATGATGAAATAACACCAATCGGCCTATTATAGATCAAATGGAGTATGAATATTTATAAATTAACTAAGGATTTTGCCTCACAGCTATTATCCAATTCTTTACTTAAGCTAGATTAATAAGTCGGGAAAAATAACACTAGAGGACTTTTGTCAAGATTTGATGATAATAGTTCATGTTTTGTGCAGCACAATTACACGGAGCGGTATATTACAGGCATAATAAAAACTATACTCACCTATGCGCTAT
>JAHDGW010000401.1 GCA_020631635.1 Saprospiraceae bacterium | reverse complement strand
GATGAAAAAATCTTACCGAAAGCGACTAATGAAATAAACCATGGAGACGGCTGAGATACTCAAAAAAGTCCGAAAAATAGAAATCAAGACCCGTGGTCTGAGCAATCATATATTCTCAGGAGAGTATCATAGTGCCTTCAAGGGTAGAGGCATGTCATTTAGCGAAGTACGAGACTATCACTATGGTGACGACGTACGTAATATAGACTGGAACGTAACCGCACGATCAGGATCACCACATATCAAAGTATTTGAAGAAGAACGAGAACTCACGTTGATGCTACTGGTAGATATCAGTAAATCATCATATTTCGGTAGTCAAACACAACTCAAGAACGAACTCATCACCGAACTATGTGCCGTATTGTCATTCTCAGCGATTAGCAATAATGATAAAGTAGGAGCCATTTTATTTTCTGATGGTGTAGAGCAATTCGTAAGTCCAGGCAAAGGTAAAAAGCATATCCTACGCATCATACGAGAGCTGATAGATGTGCAACCAGAGCATCAAGGCACCAATATCAAATCGGCGATCGAGTATCTATCCAATGTGCAAAAGAAAAGAGCCATCGTATTTTTAATATCAGACTTTATAGATCGCGGCTATGATGATGCAATGAAAATCATGTCTAAAAAACATGATGTAATAGCTGTAAATATCACGGATCGCAGAGATGCTGAGCTACCCAGTCTTGGTATGATGAAACTCTTTGATCCTGAAAAAGGAATATCTAGATGGGTCAATACCAGTGCTGCTTCTACCAAGCGGAAACTGAAAAAAGCGTATGATGATCGACAACAATATTTAGCTAATATTATCAATAGATCCAGAGCAAAATCATTGACGATACAGCTTGGAGATGACTACGTAAAATCATTAATCAAATTTTTCAAAAAGAAGGGCTGATGAAGTGGTACGTCTATATACTGATCATGATACCTGCTTTTGTTTGGGGTCAGAATTCTCCAAACGTAGTGCTATCCTCTAAGGTGGTTTTAAAAAATGATTCGCTTAATGTAGGGGATGTAGCCGAGCTACAATATACCGTAACTTCTCTTCGACCTCCATCTGATATTACGATAAGCCTTGCAGATTTTGATACACTCGAAAACAAAGCACTTCAGATCAACGATGTTGGGTCTAAGGGAGATTTTGAAATCGTAAACTACGGAAACTGGGAAGTCATCAAAAATCAGCTGACGCCAGAGTCCTTAAAATGGGAAAACCTAAACGGTGCTTGGTATCTCATCAATGATGTAAAAGTCCAATGTTGGATGTCAGGCGTATACATTATGCCTCCTCTGAGCATAGCTACTGCCGATACCACCATCGTAGTGGATTATATGCCTACCCCGCTACAAGTAGAAATACCCGATCAACTCACTACGGCTCAAGATAGTACTCAGACGATAGCTCCCATCAAAGATATTATCCGAGAAGGACGTACGGTAGAAGATTTCTATTGGTTGATCTTTGGCATGATCGCTCTTTCATTGCTTCTTTTAGCTTTTGTCTTGTATCGTAAGTACGGTAACAAAACTGACCAAGAAGCAGCCGAACCAGAGCAACCAACCTTGCCCGCGCATATCATAGCACAGCAAGCACTACAACAATTAAAATCAGAAGAACTCTGGCAACAGAATAAAATCAAAGAATATCAGTCAAGGCTTACCTATGTCATCAGAGAATATCTAGAAAATAGATACGGTATCAAAGCACTAGAGTCTACAACCGATGAAATCAAGAGAGCACTCAAAAAGCAAGATTTTGATATGAAATATGAAGCTAAATTAAGTGACATACTGCAGATGGCAGATTTGATCAAGTTTGCCAAAGCCAAGCCACCCGCAGATATACATGATCGATTTATGGATGATGCCCTAGATTTTGTAAACAACACCAAAGAAAAATCATTTTCCGAAGAATAAGATGAGTACTTGGTCCAACATATCATTTCTCAATCCTGAGTTTCTATTGCTATTGGTCTTCATACCC
>JAHDGW010000400.1 GCA_020631635.1 Saprospiraceae bacterium | reverse complement strand
TACATTGCCAATATTTTAGCCATCTCTATCATCTCTGATCCTGGCTTTTTAGATTTTGTGATCGCATCTTCAAATGGGCAATAATTGATCTTGTCATTGACCACCCCGACCGCTACTCTATTTTGACCTTTCAGAAGTGCTTCTACCGCTTCAAACCCTAATCTACTAGCCAATACACGATCATGACACGTGGGAGAACCACCACGCTGTAGATGGCCGATGACCGTTACTTTCACATCATAGTCTTTATAGTCCTGTTTTACTTTAGCTGCAATTTCGGCTGCATCACCATTAGGATTACCTTCTGCTACAATGATCAGATTAAATAATTTCTTACGATCACGAGACTCTAGACCGTCCATCAGTTCTTTCGCTGTAATTTGATTCTCTGGCATCAGTACATTTCCGGCCCCACTACCTATACCCGTATGCAAGGCGATGTAGCCGCTATGCCGTCCCATCACTTCAATAAAAAAGAGTCTATTATGACTGTCCGCCGTATCCCTTATACGATCTACTGCCTCTATTGCAGTATTGATAGCCGTATCAAATCCAATCGTATAATCTGTGCCATAGATATCGTTGTCTATCGTCCCAGGTATACCAATCATAGGGATATCATGCTCCTCCGATAAAAATTTTGCACCCGTATATGTACCATTACCTCCGATCGCAATGCAGGCATCGATACCATGTTTTTGCAATTGAGCAAATGCCTTAGCCCTACCCTCTGGTTTTCTAAACTCTTCACTACGAGCAGTTTTCAAAACCGTACCACCTCGGTGTATTATATTACCTACTTTATCTTTGGTAAGTGGTATAAAATCTCCATTGATCATACCCTCATACCCTCTTAAGATACCGCATACCTCCAGCCCTCTATATATACTGGTACGTACTACTGCTCTAGTGGCTGCATTCATTCCTGGCGCATCTCCTCCTGAGGTAAATACGGCTATTTTTTTGATATTATTCAGATTCATATCTACAATGATATTCTATGAGTTTGTCAATTGGATGTTTTATGATGTTGGTGATCTCGATTTGAAATGCTTTTGCCACGTCTACGAGTTCATCAGCATACAAAGATGCAACACTTCCTACAAATCTTATTTGTCGTTGGTCATTTTCTATCAAAGGAATTACTCGATATTCAAAAAAACGCCTAAAGCATGTATTAAGTATTACCTGGCACCAGGGTTCTTGACGATATTCATAAAGGATATAACTATATGAGCTGATCTCCTTTGCTGTATTTCCTTCGTATAATTGATCGAGTATTTCTGCTCTACTTTTACCTATTTTATTGGATAAAACTATCTTTCCGGCAGGGGACATTCTATTATAGAAAAAACTCCTAAGCAGCTCTCTTCCAAGGTCAATGCCTGATCCCTCATCCGAGATGGCATATCCTAGTCCTTGTGAGATTTTTACGATAGATTCGCCATCATAATAAGCTACAACACTTCCTGTACCTAGTATCCCTATATACCCTGCCTCTTTACCATAGCAAGCCCTCGCCGCAGCCTCTAGGTCTGAGCTTACATTGACTCCTATTTTATTGTCTAATCTGTTGGTAATCAACTGTAAGACCTTATCCCTTTGCAGAGTGCCAACTACCCCTGCGACGTATAGCGATATCCCTTGCACATCACGAAGTTTATCCATCAATATTGGTGATAATTCCCAAGACGACTGGTTATTAGGATTGAATCCCGCTTCTATGATACGATCACAGACCTTACTTTCTTGAATAAATACCCATTCTGATTTAGTTGCTCCGCAATCGACTATGGCTATCACTTGATTTCTCTATTTTTGGTCTATTATTGCATCTAAGTTAATTAAGATTTTTTATGAAAAATATAACTGTAATCGGAGCTGGCACTATGGGTAATGGCATTGCACATGTTTTTGCTCAACATGGCTATCAAGTAATACTATGTGACATCTCAGAAAGTGCCTTAGAAAAGGCAATGGCTACGATTGAAAAAAATCTTGATC
>JAHDGW010000399.1 GCA_020631635.1 Saprospiraceae bacterium | reverse complement strand
GAGCACTACTCAGTCTACCTTCTTCTACAAACTTAGTCATCATCTGAGATACCTTTGGTTCCTCATTGATATTGATCGTCTGAGAAAATGTATTACTTGTGATTATAGCACTTAGATAAATCAAAACAAGGTATTTCCATTTCATGGTTATTCACTTTTATGCCTTGATAACGCAAGGCTATATAGTTTCCTTACATCAGGCAGGATATTATTCTTTATTTACCGTGGCAGTGCTTATACTTTTTACCACTTCCACAAGGGCAAGCTTCATTTCTACCTACCTTCTTCTCTTCTCTTATAAACGTTTCTGGTTTAGGTGATCTCTGACCAGCGCTTGCTGCGGCTGCTTGTCGGGCTGCTTCCATTCGACCTGCTCTTGATTTGCTAAAGTCAGTTTTCTGCTCTCGTGCCTCTCGTACATCCTCAGGATTTCCTATCAAAAGCTTCCCCTTCATGAGATAAGAACATACATCGTAATTGACACGATAGATATATTGCTCAAATAGATCAAACGCTTCCATTTTATAGACAACCAATGGATCTTTCTGCTCAAAGGATGCAGCTTGAGAAGAATCTTTCAACTCATCCATAGATCTGAGATGCTCCTTCCAGTTTTCATCTATTAATGCAAGCGTCACAGCTTTTTCGATATCTTTCATTACGGATTTTCCGCCGCTTTCGACAGCTTCTTTAAGATCGGCTGCTATAGGGAGTTTAGTAGATCTACCATCTGTGAATGGGACTGCAATACGCTTATATCTATGTCCTTCGTTTTCGTATACCCGCTTGATCACTGGTAGTAATACCTCTGTGATCCGTTCTGATTTTTCTTTGTATAACTCTAATACCTGAGCTTGGTAATCATCTACTAGCTGCTCTAAGCTTGCATTTTTAAAAGCTGCTGCATCGATGGAAGGATCTACACCAAGTACTCGGATACTTTCATTTCTAAATGCCTCATAATCTCCAGAAGCTTTATGATCAGCAACGATAGTTTCTGTCAGTCCGACAAACATATTGTTTAGATCCACAGAGAGACGTTCTCCGCTCAGTGCATTATCCCGTTTTCTATAGATTGCCTCTCTTTGGATGTTCATGACGTCATCATACTCTAAGAGTCGCTTACGAGCACCAAAGTTATTTTCCTCGACCTTCTTCTGATTCCTTTCGATAGACTTAGATACCATAGAATGCTGGATCACATCACCTTCTTGGTGACCCATTTTATCCATCAGTTTGGCTATACGCTCTGACTGCGACATACGCATGAGCTTATCCTCAAGGGATACATAAAACTGAGATGAACCTGGGTCTCCCTGACGACCTGCTCTACCTCGCAACTGCCTATCTACACGACGAGAATCATGACGTTCTGTTGCGATAATTGCAAGACCACCTGCATCTTTTACTGCCTGAGTCAATTTGATATCTGTACCTCTACCGGCCATATTGGTCGCAATCGTCACTGCTCCTGCTTTACCTGCAGCGGTAACGATCTCTGCCTCACGTTGGTGTTGCTTGGCATTGAGGATGTCATGATCGATTTTTCTAAGCTGAAGCATCCTAGAAAGCTTCTCAGATATATCCACGGAGGTTGTACCTACCAATACTGGTCGACCTTGCTGTGTAAGATTTTGAATCTCATCTATCACGGCATTAAACTTCTCTCTTTCAGTTTTATATACAAAATCATCTCTATCGTCTCTGGCGATGGGTCTATTCGTCGGGATGACTACCACGTCAAGCTTATAGATCTCCCAAAATTCTCCTGCCTCTGTCTCTGCTGTACCGGTCATACCACTTAGCTTGTGATACATACGGAAGTAATTCTGTAATGTCACCGTGGCATATGTCTGCGTCAGGTTACCTACCTTGACATTTTCTTTTGCTTCTATGGCTTGGTGTAGTCCGTCTGAGTATCTACGGCCATCCATCATACGACCCGTCTGCTCATCTACAATTTTTACCTGATTGTCCATGACTACATATTCCTCATCTTTTTCAAAAAGG
>JAHDGW010000033.1 GCA_020631635.1 Saprospiraceae bacterium | reverse complement strand
CTATGATGCAAGCTTTGGATTATACAGATAACTGTAGTGTTGGTGGTAACGTAAATGGCGTGGAGGTGACCATGCCATCTCCAATAACCTGTGATGGTGGAACTATTACACGGACATGGACCATTATGGATGATTGCGGAAACGAAACCACAGAGGTTCAAACTATAACAGTGAATGCAACCCCTCCAATCATATGGGTTTCAACACCAAGTCCAAGTATTGAAATTCAATGTGGAGATGCTATACCTACTCCCCCTGAATTGAGTTTCTCGAATAATGCGACCTGCTTAGAGAGTGGCACTTCTATTGCCATGGATGATGGAGCTCCACTTGCAGCATGTGGTGATGTCAGAACCTATACATGGACTGAAACTGATGCTTGTAACAATAGCATTAGCTTTGTTCAAACGATAACTATAATAGACACTGAGGCTCCAGTACTGTCAAGTACCCCTGGAAATATAACCTATGATTGCTACGATGATGTAGCCATAGCTCCCACAATTTCATGGACAGATAATTGTGACGGTACAGGCACTGCTACGTTTACAGAAATGGATGATGTTTCTGATGTCTGTGTAGGAGGTATGATTACCCGTAGCTGGGAATACATAGATGCCTGTAATAATTCAGTAAGCCACACTCAAACTATAACGGTTCTTCCCAAACCTGATATCACTTGGGATAGTGAGTTCTCCGATCTTATCGTTCAATGTGGTGACCCTATCGTGCCATTCGGAGACTTAAGTTATTCTAACAATGCGTCCAATACCAATTGCATAGAATCTGGATCAGTTGCTCCCATGATTAGTCCTCCCAATATTATGAGCTGTGGGGATGTGCAGACTTATACTTGGACGGTTGTTTCTAGTTGTGGTACAATGCTTAGCTCGACAGCGACCATCACGATTGTAGATGGCGAGGCTCCAACATTTGATAATCCACCACCCTTAAATCAAACTATAACATGTTTAAGTGATATTCCTGCTACTGATGATCTGCCTTGGTCAGATAGTTGTGACGGTACAGGTGTGGTGCCATTCGTAGATAATGGGACTATCGATATATGTAATGGTGGCTCTATAACAAGGACATGGTCTGTAACTGATGCATGCGGTAATGGCCCTGTTACAGCTTCAACGACGTTTACACTTGTAGCACCAGTTTTTACAGCTTGTGATGATGGTGATGACTGTACCATCAATGATATGCAGAAGATTGGCTGTGATGGTGTTACTATCTGTGTTCCATGTGCAGGGATACTTTCAGATTGCTCAGGTTTAGTTACTATGGTGTCATGTGATGATGGCGACGCATGTACTGAGAATGATATGAGAGGAGAGGCATGTAATGGTGAGATATGCATACCTTGTGCAGGTTCTACTGTGCCATCATGCAGCGGTGTTGAATCCAATATAGTACAATCCTGTGATGATGGTGATCCATGTACTATAAATGATGTTTTAGAAATTGATGGATGTGATTTGATAACGGTTTGTGTTCCTTGTGGTGGTACACCAAATCCCACATCAGATCCCACTTTTACACAGCCTAGCCCAGTTTGCGAAAATGAATCCATTGTTATTACTGCCGATCCTTGTCTAGGAGGAACGCTATCTTGGTTAGACGCTCCAGGAGGGGTAGTATTGACTACAGGTTCTACTTTTACTACCCCCAACCTTACATCTACAACTTCTTATTATTTAGTATGTAATATTAATGGATGTCTATCCAATGAGGTTGAAGTTGTTGTGTCCGTTTCTGCAGCTTCAGTAGTCACCATCATGGGTGATGACGAAATATGCGCTGGTCAAGAGACTACGGTACTAACCGCTACTCCAGGTTTTGATAGTTATGATTGGGGTATGGGGCCTGGCACTGACAATACCTTGACGGTATCAACTCAAGGTAGTTATGCAGTGACAGTGACAGATGTAAATGGCTGTACTGCGACAGCATCATTCAATGTAACTACCAATAATCTTCCAGATGTAAATATTGGAGGATCAACAAGTTTTTGTGCTGGTGGTAATACGACGATTTCCGTACCAGCGGGGTACACATATCTTTGGTCTCCAAACGGTGAAACAACTAACTCCATTAACGTTACTGCTGCAGGCACCTATGGTGTGACCGTGACAGATGCCAATGGCTGTACGGATAGTGATGAGGTTATGGTTACCGAACAGTCAACACTGACTCTTAATGTTACAGGAGACTTAAATATTTGCGAGAATGAGTCTGCTACGCTCGATTTAGGTACGAATTATCCGACAATTTTATGGTTGCCTGGAGGTGAAACAACTCAGGTAATAACAGTAAATCCTACGATGACTTCTGTTTACACAGTTGAAGTCACAGATATGAATGGCTGTACGGGTTCTACTTTGGTGGAAGTAATCGTGAATAGTCCTGTTCCTCCAACTATTTTGAATGCTCAGGATATTTGCCCAGGGGAGTCCATCACACTTGATGCGGGAACGGGTTATGTAGATTACACGTGGTCGGATGGATCATTAAATCAAACAACTGTGATCAGTGCTGCGGGCATGTATTCGGTCACGGTTACAGATGGTAATGGTTGCACCTCCAGCAACGAAGTAACGATTAATGAATTTGTAACACCAGTGCCAGCAATCAATGGTGATCTATCATTGTGTCCAGACGGTACAGATATGACCGCATTAACCGCTGATTCTGGATATACAGCTTATATATGGAGTGAGGGAAGCACTACAGAAAGTATTATCGTAAGTACAGCTGGTACTTATACAGTTACAGTTACAGATATGAATGGATGTACTGGTTCTTCAGCTGTAATGGTTACGCTCGACGTAGCACCATCGGTTAACATAGCGGGTCCTGCTAGTATTTGTTTTGGTGCTATGACTGACTTAGATGCTGGATCAGGATTTGTCAATTACCTATGGTCAGATGGATCAGGAAATCAGATATTAACAATTATGACAGGGGGCACGTATTCAGTGACCGTAACGGATAATAATGGTTGTACCAATAGTGCAGAGATTACTATCAATGAGCTTTCAGAATTAATGCCTGAAATCGTTGGAGGTTTGGAAATATGCCCAGTGGATGGAATGACTAGCTTGTCCTTAACAAATGCTTATACATCTTATGAGTGGACGGGTGGTCTCACCAGCTCAAGTATTATCGTCAGTACGATTGGAAGCTATGTGGTAACTGTTACCGATGCCTTTGGTTGCACAGGTTCGTCATCGGTTGAAGTGACGGAATACAATGTTGGTACTATAAATATTTCTGGAGCAACAGAGTTTTGTGAATTTTCTAATACTACGCTTACCGCTGACGCAGGCTTTATCAGTTACATTTGGTCTAATGGAGTGGGAGGACCTTCGATTACCGTGAATACTCCCAATACCTATACTGTCACTGCTACAGATGCCAACGGATGTACCTCCGAAAGTTCTGTAACGGTGACTGAAATCACAACACCTGATGTTATGATTAACGGTGATACAGAGTTTTGTGATGGAGATATGACAACATTGGATGCAGGAGTATGGGAAAGTTATAGTTGGAATATTGGGTCTCAGACAACTCAAACCATTGAAGTGAACGTGAGTCAATTGGCCATTGTTACCGTGACTGATATCAATGGATGTACTGGTACAGGACAGGTGCAAGTAACTTCCAATAATGTACCTACTCCTACTATTACTGGTTCTTCAAGTTTCTGTACAGGAAGTAGCACGACTTTGTCAACCAATATTTTATACAATACATACCTTTGGTCAGATGGGAGTGTAGGAACTTCTCTTGGAGTAAATGTAGCAGGATTATATACAGTTACGGTTACTGATAGCAATGGCTGTACTGGTACTGACGAAATCAATGTCACTGAATCTACAGCACTGAACCCAACGATTACTGGTCCACAAGTAGTTTGTGTTGGCGATGGAATTACACTTAACGCAGGAGCGGGTTTTGACACCTACAATTGGAATAATGGACTTAGTACCAACCAAACCCTTAATGTGACCAATGCAGGGGTATACACCGTTGTGGTAACTGACATTACAGGTTGTTCTGGTTCTTCATCTTTGACAATTACTGAAGCCACTCCTGTAGAAGTAGACTTACCCACATCAGATTTTTATTGTCAAGGTCAGAACGTCACAATTGATGCAGGTGCAGGTTTTGTGTCGTACAATTGGAGTAATAGTTTTAATACTCAAACCATTACCGTAGGTGCTACTGGTATATATTCTGTAACAACAACGGATATCAATGGATGTACGAGGAGTGATGAGATCACCATATCCGAGGCTACTGCTCCTACACCAGTTTTTATTTCAGGAGATCAGTATTGTCCTGGAGAAGCTATAGTACTTGAACTCATGGAAAATTACAGTGATTATGTCTGGAATACTGGAGAAACTAGTGCTACGATCTCTGTGAATACATCAGGTCTTTATTCTGTTACGGTAACAGATGCTCAAGGATGTGAGGGAAATACATCGATAACGATAACGTCATTTCCAACAGTTGACCCAACGATAGGAGGCTCGACTTCATTCTGTCCTGGAGGATTTACTATACTGGATGCTGGGTCTTATAGTAGTTATACGTGGAGTACGTCAGAAACTACTCAAACCATCCAAGTATCTGCCATCGGCAATTACATGGTTACGGTTACAGATGCTAATGGCTGCACCGGTGTTGATATGGTGGATATTACCATTCAAACTTCCTTAAATCCAGTGATCACTGGAAATTTGGAATTTTGTCAAGGAGGGTTTACAAGTCTCAATGCTGGATCTGGATTTAGTGATTATCTCTGGAATGACCCTAATAGTTCAACAACACAATTCATAAATATTTCGACTCCTGGGGATTATACGGTAATAGTTTCGGATGCATCAGGTTGTTCAGGTAGCGCTACCGTAAGTGTTACCGAACTGGCACAACCACCCCTTACTATAGAAGGGGGAGATTCGTTTTGCGAGGGAGAAGACGTAATTATTTCAGCAACATCTGGCTATATACTTTATTCTTGGTTTCCTTCAGGCAATAGCACTTCTATAACAGTGGATGAAGCAGGTCAATATGGTGTAACGGTAACCGATATAAACGGTTGTACAAATTCAGATGTTATCGAAATGGTTGAAATTCCGGAACCAATGGTTTCAGTTATAGGAGACCCTTTTTACTGTCAAAATGAGACGACAACTATTGATGTTGGTTCGTGGAATACTGTAATATGGAGCACTGGGGAGAATACCTCTAGTATCGATGTAGGAAGTTCAGGTCTTTATACCGTTACCGTTACGGATGATAATAATTGCAGTGGCGAGACCTCAATCAATATAGCTCCTTATCCTAGCGTAGATGTGACGATTACAGGATCTACGGCATTTTGTGCTGGTGGTATTACTACCTTAGGTGCGGATAATATTTTTGACTTCTATGAGTGGTCTGGTCCATTGAGTGGTACGGGTTCAACCATAGAAGTAAATGTTGAAGGTGACTATACACTAGTTGTTACCGATAGCAATGGATGTACAGCTAGTGAAACCGTTTCAGTGACGCTTCAGACATCTTTAAGTCCAACAATCACAGGCGATACTGAGCTCTGTGAGGGGGCGACAGGTATACTTGACGCTGGATCTGCATTTGCTATGTACGAGTGGTCTGGGCCAGGAATCTCTGGAACAAGTTCCACGATTATGATAAGTGAAGCAGGTACTTACAATGTTACCGTTGAAGATGCTTCAGGTTGTACAGGCACGGATGAAATAGAGGTGATTATTAATGCCAATCCGACACCTGTAATACAGGGACAATCTACTTATTGTCAGGGATCTAGTACACTTTTAACAGTAGGCGGTTTTGCCCAATACAATTGGAGTACAGGCAATACTGGTACTAATATACAGGTTGGTGTCCCAGGTGAAGTTTTTGTTACCGTGACAGATGCGAATAGCTGTACCGGAATTGCGAGTATTGAAATTACAGAAGTGGCTAATCCTGTACCAGTGATCACAGGAGATCCAAGTTTTTGTCCTGGCGAGTTCACCAATTTAGATGTAGGTTCCAACTGGTCAGAAGTCGTATGGTCTACAGGAGAGATGACCTCTTCGATCCAAGCTGATATTGCACAAGTATATTCTGTTACTGTTACAGATGATAACTTATGTATGGGAGTTGCTTCTGTTAATGTATCGGCTTATAATGTTGATCCAGTGACCATTGGTGGATCTTCCAGCTTTTGTATCGGTTCGAGCACTATTTTAGATGCTGGTTCGCAATTTATAGATTGGACTTGGAGTACTGGTGAATCAGGGGTTCAGACAGTTGAAATTTCAACTGAAGGAAACGTTTCTGTTACAGTTACCGATGTTAATGGTTGTATGTCAACTGGCTCCATTGATGTTACTGAGGAAACTTCATTACTTGTCAATATTCTAGGTAATACTGAAATCTGTGAAGGTGAATCTACCGTTCTTGATGGAGGCGGCTCTTTTGGAGATTGGTCTTGGAGTACAGGCGAATCAGGAGTGCAGACAATAACAGTTACAACTGAAGGACTATATACGGTCACCGTATCAGACATTGATGGTAGTTGTACAGGGACAGGAGAAATCACCGTGATGGTTAATGAAGCTCCGAACCCTGAGATTATTGGAGATACAGAGCTATGCCCTGGAGACAACTCAACGCTTTCTTTATCAAATGTGTATTCAGAATATATGTGGTCTGATGGTACTGCACTGCCTACCATCATTGCTGCAACGGGAGGATTTTACAGTGTTACAGTTACGGATAACAATGGATGTACCTCATCGGATCAAATCGAAGTAACTCAAAATGGTTATCCATCAGTTGTTTCAATCAGTACTATGTGTTCTGATGAAATGGATACCTATGATATTTTGATCAATACGGATGGAGATTCAGTAGACAGTGATATAACTGCTCTTGTTATCGACAATAACGATGGTTCGTTTAGCATAGTAAATATTGATACCATAAGTTCAGTAATGCTTACTATTACAAATTCTATGACAGGTTGTGATACGACGTTTTTAGTTGATTCGCCAGATTGTAGCTGTCAAGTTATTGCAGATGCAGGTATGGATGGAGTACTGACTTGTATAGAAGATATGGTCGAACTAGGTGGTTCTCAAACTTCAACAGGTTCTGAGTATACATACGAGTGGTACAACGATCAAAATACCTTAGTCGGCACTGACCTTACCTTAAATACAAATATTCCTGGTCAATATACTTTGATCGTATATAATACGGTTGACAATTGCGAAGATAGTTCGTCCACGTTAGTAGCAGATAATACAGATGAACCAGCAGCGGTAATATTTGCGGATCCGTCTACTACATTCGATTGTAATATTTCTTCGATTACTTTAAGTACCATACCTGAAGACAATGTAATCTACACTTGGAATCTTCCTAATCAGGGGCAAATAGAAGGAACCGAAATCAATGTAGATATGGAAATGGGGATTAGCTTGATAGCCTTGGACACTCTAAACGGATGTTCTAATCAAGACTTTGTAGACCTCACTGATCTGGTTGATTTTCCAATTATACTGTTTGAAGAGATTGAGATGTTAGATTGTGATACAGATTTTGTAATTATTGATGCCAGTAATTCACAGAGTTCTCCAGATATCACCTACCAATGGTATGATATATCTGGTCAAATATTAGATGGAGAAATTTTTAATGAATTAAATGTAACGCAAGAGGGGCTGTATATCTTCGAATCTACGGATGCCATTACAGGTTGTATCAACCAAGATACCGTTGAAGTAATATCAAATATAGAATATCCAAATCTGACCCTTGATGATAGTGCAGAACTTAATTGTATCGATGGTTTTTCTACTTTGCTAGGTAATAATGATCTACCTGATCTGAACGCCCAAATATTGTGGTCTACCTTAGATGGTAGCATTAATTCAAACCCCAATACGAATGAAATTGAGGTAGGCCAGCCAGGCGTCTATTATTATCAGGTCACTAATATCAGTAATCAATGCTCTTCATTGGACTCTATAGTTGTAGCAGGACCTTCATTGATAGAAATGGTTGAGGTCGTTGCTGAGGACCCTGATTGTTTAGGAGATGCGAGCGGCACTATAGCAGTACCGTTTATACAAGGAGGTACCGGACCATTCAGTTATTTTATAAATGGAGTGGAACAGGACACAGAATTATTTGAGAATTTAACCGCTGGTACATATGACATTGAAATTGTCGATTTCAACGGTTGTAACTATATGACCTCTTTACAACTCGAAAATGGATCAGACGTCAGTTTAGATATTAATGAAACTTTCTACACGGTAGACATAGGCGATTCTATTCAAATTTTGTTAGAGGTGTTACCTGATTTTGATGCGACGTTGGATACCCTTATATGGAGTCCAGAGGCCCAGTTATCTTGTAATAATTGTTTAGATCCATGGCTAACGGTTGAGAGCTCACAATCTTATATGGTAAGTCTTATAGACATGAATGGATGTACAAGTACAGTAAGTTTCTCCGTAGTCGTGGATGATAGTTCCAATATATTTTTCCCAAATATTTTCAATCCTTTTGGTGGAGGAAACAATAGAGGATTTACAGGATTTGCTGGCGATGATATAGAGATAATATTAGATTTGAAAGTTTATGATCGATGGGGAGAGTTGATTTTTGTGGGGCAAAACTTAGAACCAGGTAACATAAGTCAAGGATGGGATGGTACGTTCAAGGGCGAATACGTAGAACAAGGTGTTTACGTATTTGTCGCAGAATATTTAGGTTCTAGTGGCAGTCGTGAAGTACAAAGTGGAGATCTCACATTTTTAAAAAGTGAGTAGTATTTATTTTTACTATAATAAGGCAGTTATCAAATATTTATAAATTTTGATAACTGCCTAAATAATGCTCAACAACTATAAAGCTCGTTAGATGAATTATGCTAATCCGTACTCATTTCTATCACCGCAAAACCAACATTTCCTCCTAGTTGAGGACCTACTTTTTTAATTCTTATCATAGCGGTGGCCATATTTTTAAAACGAGCGGTATAAGTCTCCAGTATATTTCTTGCCGCCGTCTCTATCATGAGATGGCTCTTCTTCATTTCTTCATTACAAATAGTAAAAAGATGCTCATAGTTGACCGTATCATCGATGTCTTCACGGTTGACAAAGCCATCGCTCAAGCTTACCTCTGTATCAATGATGAAGTGAGTACCCGCCAGACGTTCTTCTTCATAGTATCCAATAAAAGAATGAATTTTTACAGCTTCTAATTTGATCTTTGTTTGCATTGGGGCTCTTAGTTTAATTCAATAAGTGCTTTAAAGATATATGCTTATGTCATGGTATGGTAACTCTTCTCTGCTATTTGATAAAAGCTTGTGTATTTTCGCAGCATAAATAATTACCTTTAAGGCAACATAAATTTAATAATTATGGATACGCTTACTGCTGATACAAAACACCACATCTCGTCTAAAACGGATCAATATCAACACCATGATTATTACATGATTGATGAGTTGCTTTCTGAAGATCACTTACTGGCAAGAGATGCAGTCAGAGACTGGGTAAAAAAAGAAGTATCACCCATTATAGAGTCTTACTCTGAAAAAGCAGAATGCCCACAGCATTTATTTAAAGGCTTAGCCGATATTGGAGCCTTTGGTCCGAGTCTACCTGTAGAGTATGGTGGTGGAGGTATGGATGAGATTGCCTACGGTATCATCATGCAGGAGCTGGAGCGAGGCGATAGTGGTATACGATCTATGGCATCTGTGCAAGGGTCGTTGGTGATGTATCCTATTTATAGGTTTGGTAGTGAAGAGCAAAAACAAAAATACCTACCTAAATTAGGATCAGGAGAATATATCGGTTGTTTTGGATTGACAGAGCCAGATCATGGGAGTAATCCGAGTGGTATGACCACAAATTTTGTGGAAGACGGCGATGATATTATATTGAATGGTGCTAAGATGTGGATTACTAATTCACCAGTGGCAGATATTGCAGTTGTATGGGCTAAAGGTCCAGATGGCGCTATCAAAGGGGTCATCGTAGAAAAAGGAATGGAAGGCTTCACAGCTCCAGAAATACATGGAAAATGGTCACTAAGAGCATCGATTACAGGCGAGCTTGTATTTGAAGATGTACGAGTACCAAAAGCGAATATACTACCAAACGTAAGCGGATTAAAAGGTCCGCTATCATGTTTGAGTAAAGCTAGATATGGAATCGCATGGGGAGCAATAGGTGCTGCACTAGACTGTTATGATAGTGCCTTAAGATATACCAAAGAGCGAGAGCAATTTGGTAAACCTATCGCAGGTTTTCAGCTTACGCAAAAAAAGCTTGCGGAGATGATTACAGAGATTACTAAAGCACAGCTTCTGGTTTGGAGATTGGGTACATTAGCCAATAAGGGAAAAGCAACACCGGCACAAATCTCAATGGCAAAGCGTAATAGCTGCCACATGGCGCTGAATGTAGCTCGTGAGGCTCGCCAGATGCACGGTGGTATGGGTATCACCAACGAGTACCCTATCATGAGACATATGATGAATCTAGAGACGGTATTGACATACGAAGGTACGCATGATATACACCTGTTGATTACAGGTATGGATGTGACTGGGATTAATGCTTTTAAATAAATCGTATTGGATAAGGAGTTATCTGCCAAGTTGATTGATGAATGTAAATCCTTGATTGATCACGGAGCTGATTCTGAAGATATTGATGATTTCTTGAAATCAGAAGGTCTTGATGTATATCAGCAGGCTAAGATTGTAGGTGCTATTCGGGATTATCAAGTTACCGCTTATCGCAGATCTTTTTTATCTTCTGATTTTTCTAGAGGTAGACTGCTCGCATCCATTATAATGATAATCTTGATCATATCGAGCGTTTTATCTTTTTTAAAGTCTGGTGTTTTTACTATGGGTATAATTATCAAATTTCTATTCACCACAGGATTAGGGATATATTTAATTTCTAGTAGGAAAAACTTTATAAAAGAAATGGATAAACCTTGGCGTGGATTTATTAGTCGTAAGTTTTAAAAAAATATTCATAGAAACTATAGGTTCATTGATCGATCAAGTTGGATCTTCTGTTAAGAATATTTTAAATTGCTAAAGCTGATAACAAAACCCCATTTGGGACGATTATAAAGTAGTAAGCAGTTTTAACTATGAGGTTATTTTACATACTTTCTATTTCATTTCTTTGGTTCAACACATCTTCTGCACAGTTTGATATCGTTGAACTAAGGAATCCTAGTTTTGAAGATGTCCCTCATCCAGGAGGGTGGGATGATTTCACTAAGAGACGTACCATAGTTAAAGATTGGCAGGATTGTGGAGCATTTTTTTTTCAAAAAGAATCTCCTCCAGATATACACCCCAATAATTTTTGGAAAAATAACTTACCCTCATCTCAAGGTGATACCTATCTCGGTTTGGTGGTTAGGAAAAATGGCACTTATGAGTCTGTAAGTCAGCGTTTAACGACTACACTCAAAAAAGATGCATGTTATCGGATGAGCATAGACTTGGCTCAATCCGATAGTTACTGGAGTGCCTACACTGATATTGACGGAAAAAGAATAAATTCGAAGGATAACTTTATCAATCCTGCCGTAGTGAGAATATGGGCTGGATCTGGCTTATGCAATAATGGAGACCTCATCTGGGAATCGCCTCCTATAAGTAATAGCAAGTGGAACACCTACTCTTTTGATTTCATACCAAATCAAAGCTACCAATATGTAACTATTGAAGCATTTTATAAAACACCGGTACTTTTTGAATATAACGGGCACGTATTAGTTGACAATATATCAGCAATCAAGGAAAAAGAATGTGACGGACAGGCTGATGAAGTTGTAGTGACTCTCATGCCTGGCACCCCTGAAGAGGCTCCCAAAAAGAATGCTATACCGCCTCACCTAAGGCGTAAAAAGAATAAAACGCCTAAGAAAGAGCAGACCGTAGCCAAGAGCGATATTGCCGATGCGCAAAATAATAAAACGGGTAAAAAGAAAATAATGGAAGACCTCGTGATAGATAAAATCAAAGTAGGTCAGACACTCCCGATCAATAAATTGTACTTCGATGCAGATACAAGCCAGATCAAACCTGAGTCTTATGAAGTACTCGAAGAACTTACAGATTTTCTATATGAAAACCCTAGTGTCAAAATTGAAATAGGAGGACATACCAACGGGGTTCCATCGCATAAATATTGTGATAAACTATCGGAAGCTCGAGCTAAGGAAGTAGCTCAATACCTCATGCAAAAGGGTATTGCTGCAAGACAGGTCGAGTACCGCGGATACGGAAAAAGAAAGCCGGTCGCCTCTAATGAAACGCCAGTCGGAAGGCGAAGGAATCAACGAGTAGAGATCAAAATATTAAGTATCTCCTAATAGTGACTGATCGTCCCTTAAGCTACTTCTTCTATCTGAAATCCTAGACTGACTAAGTCTTTCCAGAAATCTGGATAAGACTTGCTGACTACTTCATGCTTCTCGATCATGATATCGAATAATGTGGCTAATGGAGCAAAAGCCATTGCCATACGATGATCTTTGTAAGTTGCAAAACTTGGTACTACAGAAGTATTTGCCTTACCCTCTAACATGTAGTATTGTTGTCCTTTTTTCGGAGAAAATCTAAGCGGCATTTCAGTCAAGAAAACGGCTACTTTTTGTAACTCTGTTTGCAAAGCTGCAATCCGATTTGTTTCTTTTATGCGTAAGGTTTGTAGCCCAGTAAATAAACCTTTCATACCCATACCTGCGCAGCTTACTGCTACGGTCTGGGCGATGTCTGGTTGTTCTATAAAATCATAATCGAGTATCGTACGATCAGAGTCCGCTTGCTCTAAGGTCAGAGTTCCATCCGCTTGCCAATTAGAGTTGACTCCTAATATTTTATACAACTCCGCAACTTTATGGTCACCTTGTAGACTTTCTTGATGAAGGCCAGATAATTGTATTTTACTCTTTTTTTGGAGAGCACAGATCCCAAAATAATAACTGGCTGCTGACCAATCGGCCTCGACTGTGAATGGTGTAGCCTGATAGACTTGTGGTGCTATCGTGATGACGTTGTTGGTCCAGGTATGCTGTACTCCAAAATGTTCCATGATAGCCAGAGTCATTTCAAGATAGGGACGTGATACAAGATTGCCCTCTAGATTTAAAGAAAGTCCATGCTCAAGAGATGGTGCAATAAGCAGCAGTGCCGATAGGTATTGACTCGATATACTAGCATCGATAGTGACTTCTTGCTGCTTTTGATTTGACGGGCTTCCAATTTTGAGAGGTGGGTAGCCTTCTTTTTCCATATAGTGGATGTCTGCACCGAGTATACGTAGCGCATCTACCAATTTGCCTATCGGGCGCTCTTTCATACGATCACTTCCCGTGAGCACTTGAGTACCAGGTCTCATTGATAAGAAAGCAGTCATAAAACGATAAGTAGTACCTGCATGATGTGCATCGTATTGATCTTGGGAGAGATCTGCCAATAATGCATGAAGACATTTAGAATCATCACTTGTAGAAAGACCGATGATGTCGAAATCATCATGGCATAATGCTCTTATGATTTGTACTCTATTAGAGATACTCTTAGAACCATCTAACTTTATAGTGCCATTGATAGTACTGGTTGGCTTGGATATTTTTATGGTAGACATTGGTCTTTGTATTAATTTTTGGGAGCCCGCTATTATTCTTTAAGACCAGACGAAAGTAATCTTTTCTTCTAAGTCAGGATGTATACTCCTGCCTACGGGACATCCATGTGCAGCAGCTTCGAGTATTTTCTTTTCTTTATCAGTATATCCATTGGCAGGCATGTGGATCACGATATGGATAGCGGATATCCTTCGCGGATTAGAGCTCATGATTTTTTCCACATTTGCCTTGGTTCCTTCGATATCTAATCCCTTATCCCTTGCCTTGATTCCCATAATGGTAATCATGCAACTTGCAAGAGCGGTTGCCATTAGATCAGTAGGGGAGAAGGCTTCACCATTTCCTTGGTTGTCGATAGGTGCATCAGTGATGATGGTATTGCCTGATCGTAGATGCTTAGCGGTCGTCCTTAGATTTCCATTGTATATTACTTCTGAGGTCATTCTTCTTCTGATTTTGCTTTTTTACGATCTTCTGTATTCTTTTCGTATCGCTTAATGATTTCTTTCACTAGTCGGTGTCTTACGACATCTTCTGCGGTAAGAAAAAGTTTGCTAATTCCATTGACATCAGACAAAATATCCAATGCTTTGTATAGTCCTGATCGCTGATTGCGAGGTAGATCAATTTGTGATAAATCACCGGTAATGATGCATTTGGCACTTGGGCCAAGTCTGGTCAAAAACATCTTGATCTGGGCATTGGTACAGTTTTGTGCCTCATCCAATATGATGAATGCATTGTCTAGGGTCCTACCACGCATAAAGGCTAGAGGAGCAACTTCGATGACTCTAGTTTCCATGAAGTGTTTCAGTTTTTCATGAGGAAACATATCATCTAGGGCATCATATAGTGGTCGTAAATATGGATCTACCTTATCTTTCAGATCTCCAGGCAAAAACCCTAGACTCTCTCCCGCTTCTACTGCGGGTCTGGTCAATATGATTTTTCGTACGAGTTTATTCTTTAAGGCACGTACAGCCAGAGCTACTGCCGTATATGTTTTACCCGTACCCGCGGGCCCTATGGCAAATACGATATCATTAGTCTCACTACGAGTGATGAGTTTCTTTTGATTGATAGTCTTGGCACGTATGGGACGACCATTTCTAC
Source organism: Saprospiraceae bacterium (assembly GCA_020631635.1). Classification (GTDB taxonomy): domain Bacteria; phylum Bacteroidota; class Bacteroidia; order Chitinophagales; family Saprospiraceae; genus JAHDGW01. Next base: position 2,855 of record JAHDGW010000033.1, on the reverse strand, counting down.
CATATAAAATCACGTTTTTATTATCGCTACTTTTAGTCGGTAGACGATGTTGATCCGGCTCTCCGCCATTCACAATGTCTTCTACTGTTTGCACGGTAAGTTCCTGATTGGTTTTGATCATTTTGATCATTTTTTCAATCTTGGCTTTGAGATCCTGAGTATCTTTTTTATCACCTGAAATCTTGAGCTGTGTACCTCGAGAAGTTATTTTTAGATTTGGGAATGCTTGTTTTAGCACATTTAGTTTAGAGTTTTTTTCTCCGTAGAGATCTACAGGATTGATCTCCTCTATGGTCAGAATAATTTCACTCAATATGTTTTCATTTTTGTCATAGGTAAAAGGTAAAAATATGAAATGAATTTAGCACATTCAAAGTTTAAATTTCACTTAAATATTAGATTTACTCATCAATTAAAGATCTAGTCATACATTTGCACATATTAATTCACCAGGTTTCTACATTATTAGTAGCTTCCTTATCATCTTGTCAATAGAATGAATATAGTCACACTGACTACGGATTTCGGTACTCAAGACCACTACGCAGCCTTGCTGAAAGCGGCAATATTGAGTAAAAAGAATGATCTTCAGATCGTAGATGTCAGCCATTCGGTAGATACCCATGATTTGGTGCAGGGAGCATTTTACATCGCCAATTGTTACAATGCATTTCCAGAAGGCACATTACATGTAGCAGCGGTCTACAGTTTTTACCAGCCAAATTATAAGATGATTGCCTTTAAGCGAGATGGTCATTACTTTATTGGCCCCGATAATGGTATATTCTCTTTGCTTTTTGATGATCTAGTGCTCTCTACTATCCATGAAGTAGATACCTCGACCTTGAAGTCTGATAACCTGCAGGAGATTATTGCTCATGCCTGTGCATGTATACTTCATGGTTTAGAATTGGAGCAAATAGGCCCTAAAATCATCGAGCCTAATCAGAAGCTCGGACTCAGAGCAGTTGTGACTAAGCATCAGATAAGAGCAACAATTATCCATATAGATCATTTCGAAAATGTAATCATCAATCTCAAGAGAGATCAGTTTGAAAAAATGAGAGCGGGACGTAACTTCGAATTGTATTTTAGACAGCATGATCCGATCACGAGGGTAAGCCGCTCCTATGGCAGCGTAGAGATAGGCGATGTGCTCTGTACATTCAATAGTGCAGACTATATGGAAATTAGTATCAATATGGGAAAAGCCTCAAGTATGCTAGGATTACATAAAAATGAAACAATTCAAATCAATTTCCTATGATCAGAAGGATCGTAAAATTGAGTTTTCAAGCAAGCAAAGTGGATGACTTGCATGCGTTCCTCAAAGAGAAGGTTGAAAGCATAAGAGCAGTAGATGGATGCGAGCACTTGGAAATTCTCCAAGATCGGAAAAATAAGGGGTTGATATTTACGCTGAGTCACTGGCAGTCTGAAGATCACCTCAATAATTATCGCAAATCCCAAGTATTTGGTGGTGTCTGGCCGATATTGAAGGCAGGTTTCAATGCACCTCCAGAGGCATATAGTACTGATCTAATCTTATAATCATGAGCCAAGATCATCTATCATATCCGATCGTATATGCTGAGTGGGAGATACTCAATAATCTTGTGAGTGATCGTATTCCGAGTAATATTTTTGTGATTGTTGATGAAAATACAAAACAACATTGCTATCCGATATTTCAATCGAGATTTGAACATCCACATCAATGTATTGAGATCAAGGCCGGAGAGCAACATAAAAATCTCAGCACTTGTGCAGTGGTATATGATCAACTGTTGAAATTTGGGGCGGATCGTCATAGTCTATGTATCAATCTGGGTGGTGGAGTTATTGGTGATTTAGGCGGCTTTTGTGCATCTACTTTTATGCGCGGTTTTGATTTTATCCAAATTCCTACTACGGTATTGGCTCAGGTGGATGCATCGGTAGGAGGTAAATTGGGAGTAGACTTTCAAGGGGTAAAAAATATGGTCGGTCTGTTCAATCATCCCGAAATGGTTTTTATAGAGGTGGGGTTTTTGAAGACTTTACCTGGTGATGAACTGCGTAGTGGTTATGCGGAAATAATCAAACATGCCATTATTTATGACCGCAAACTATGGCAAGAGTTATGTGCCAAAGAGACTTGGAGTGATAACATCAATCAAGCAATTATTCAGTGGTCAGTAGACATCAAAAGCAGGGTGGTAGCGCAAGACTTTAAGGAAGGCGGTATCCGTAAGATTCTCAATTATGGGCATACCATTGGGCATGCGGTCGAGACATTATCTTTTGATACGGAGAAGCCCTTATTGCATGGCGAAGCCATTGCGATTGGCATGATTTGCGAAGCGCATATTGCTTGGCAATTAGGTCTCTTAGAAGCGCCAGCGCTTGATGGAATTACGGAATATATTGTTGGGATTTATGGCAATCAGGCTGAGTATCTTGAGGATATCCTAAAGACCATGGATCTGATGAAGCACGATAAGAAAAACAAAGGAAATCAAATACTCGCATCGCTCCCCAGCCATATTGGACACTATACGTATGATGTGGCTATAGATCAAGCTTTGGTCGAAAATGCTTTTATGTATTACCGAGATCAATAAAACTCTACGAATTATCGTTAAAGTATTTCGAATTATCGATTTTCTATTACGATCAATCACGTTGATAGTCAGAAGACTATAAAGTATGATTATATTTGATATGTATTCAAATCGAATTCTTGCTCTAGATCTTATGATTTGTCGAAATGAAAAATAAAAAGCTCAATATATTCCAAAAAATAAATGCCAAGAGTAGCGAGATCATCAAATGGATGTGGCTTGCCTTGATTGGTGGGCTGATCATAGCAGCGG
>JAHDGW010000032.1 GCA_020631635.1 Saprospiraceae bacterium | reverse complement strand
TATTAAGCCTCCCGCTAGCGTTCATCCTGAGCCAGGATCAAACTCTCCATAGTATTATTTTTAAATAACTACATCTCGCAATGCAATTACTCTTGTCTTATTAATAACTATCAATCATCTTCTCTCTGTCTCTTAATTCTTCTTACCTATTTAAATTTCCTTTTTATCTTCCTAAGCAACCAAAATCAATACCTTCTCGATACTAACCTTAGCCTCTTCGTTTCAATTTCTTAACCACTATTCTTTCATAATGGGAGCGCAAATATAGAGTTATTTTCTAATTGCTAGTATGTTTTTTGAAAAAAATTAAATCAAATTTAATTCATTTTTAATTGCAGAAGTTGCGAGAAGATAAATCTTTCGTCTATTTCGAACTCTAATCCGTTGATTTACAACAGCTTTTGCCGTACTATTAGAAATTTTCTTAAACAGGTTTGTGTAATAGATATATGCTAAATAAACTCCAAATTTTACTCCTTTTGGTAAAAGTTGGATACCAATAAAGGCATGATCAAAGTCTTTTTTAATATCTGCTTCTATTTCAGACTTGTTTTCGTTACTAAAATTTACGTAATCTATGTGTGGAAAATATGTTCTTCCTCTTTCTTCATAATCGCTTTTCATATCTCGAAGAAAATTGATTTTCTGGAAAGCGCTTCCTAATGAGCAAGCGTATGGTTTTAATGTATCGTAATCTTTTGAATCGTCTTTACAAAATACCCTTAAACACATCAATCCAACTACTTCTGCCGAGCCATAGATGTATTCTTTGTACTCTTCATCACCATAAAAGGATCTTGTCAAATCCATACGCATACTGTGAATAAATGCTGTTATGAGCTCTTTTTCTATATTATATTTATTGACAACTAACTGAAATGAATGCAAAATGGGGTTAAGTGATATTTTCTGTTCGATTGCCTCGTACGTATCATGTTCGAATTTATCTAATAGCGCTCGTTTATTGTGTTCGTGGAAAGTATCTACTATTTCATCAGCAAAACGAACGAAACCATATATGTTATATATAGGCTCTCTAAAGCCCTTATCAAATGCTTTGATACCCATTGAGAATGATGTACTATATCTTGTAGTAACATTTTTACTACATTCTGTACAAACTGAGTCGAATAATTGCATCATAATCAAATCGGTTAATTATATTTTTTAATAATCTCGTTGGCTGCGACTAGCCCCGATATAATAGAGGGTGGTACTCCGGGACCAGGAGTTGTCAGTTGACCAGCGTAATACAAGTTAGATAATTTTTTACTCTTCATCTTTGGTTTGAGAAATGCCGTTTGTAGAAGTGTATTGGCTAAACCATAAGCATTGCCTTTATATGAGTTGTAATCCTCTTTGAAGTTTTTCATTGCGAAAGATCTTTTGTATAGTACGTGCTTTCTAATATCAATAGAACATCTTTCTAAAACCCTATCACACATTATATCAAAATATTTATTTCGTTGGAGCTCATCATCTTCAAGATCTGGCGCTAGTGGCATAAGTAAGAAAATATTCTCACAGCCTACAGGTGCTACAGACGTATCTGTTTTACTAGGACTGCATAAATAGAATAATGGCTTAGTCGGCCATTTGGGATCTTTGTAGATCTCCATGGCATGTACATCAAAATCTTCATCAAAAAATAAATTGTGATGATGAATATTATCTGGAAGTTTAATATCTAAACCAATATAATATAATAACGAAGATGGTGCCATACTTCTATTATTCCAATATTCTGTAGAGTATTGCGCTTGAGATGAATCTAATATCTCTTGATCAAAGTGGTGGTAATCACAAGCCGCAATAATGTGATCAAATTGATACGTTTGTTTATCTGTATGCAAATGAGTTATCAACGATCGATTATCAGAAACTGAAATGACATTTTGTGAAGAGATTAATTTTACGCCTTTCTCTTTTGCGATAGATATAAAGGCCTCCACAATCTTATTCATACCACCCATGGGGTACCAAGTACCGAGTGATAGATCAGCATAATTCATAAGGCTATAAAGGGCTGGGGTATCTTGAGGTGTTGCTCCTAGAAATAATACTGGAAATTCTAGTAATGCTCTTAGCTTTTCATTTTTAAATAATGAACGAACTTGCTTCGAAATGCTCGAAAACATTTGGAGTCTAAATGCACTCTTCAAAACTCGGAAATCTGCAAATTCTAAAATATTATGACTAGGCTTCCACACGAATTCGCTCATGCCTACCTCATATTTATACTGAGCTTCTTCTAGAAACTTTGCTAGTTTTTTACTTGATCCTGATTCGATCTCTTCAAAGAGGTCATATAGGTCATCTAATGACGCCGGTATATTCAGTGATTCTCCATTTTTGAACATAATTTGGTAAGATGGATCAAGTCTTTTTAAATCATAAAAGTCAGATACTTTGTATCCAAACCTCTCGTAATAATCCTTAAATACTTCTGGCATCCAATACCAACTAGGACCCATATCGAAACTAAATCCATCAACCTCAAATTTCCGTGCTCTTCCACCGAACGAGTCATTTTTTTCTAACACTGTGACATCATAACCCTTATCCGCTAATTCTGTAGCGGCGGCTAAACCGGCAAAACCCGACCCTACGACTCCAATTCTAATATTAGCGTTGTTACTACTCATGAAGCAATAAACATAGCAATACAAAAGAGGTTCGTGGAATTATTGTAAATAAATGTTTGAAGTTTATAGAATTAAAAAAGCCCAGTTGAAATGTATCAACTAGGCTTCTTATTATTTGGTTTGAATCTAGATATTAAGCTTTACCGCCATCTAATTCATCTTGCCATTTCTTCAGCTTATCCCAATCGCCGTCAGCTGCCATCTTAGATTGCTCAGGCCATGTAGTAGGATCATGCATTCTGTATCTACTTCCAGCTTCGTCAAGTATTTCTTTTAGACGATCTACTGAGGTTTCAGCTAAGGCTGCAAACGTTGTAATACCACTATTAGAAATTAATTCTGAAATTTTTGGTCCAATACCTTCGATTTTCTTGAAATCATCAGGCTTATCAGCGGTTTTTTTTGCTGCTGTTTTGGGAGCTTCTTTCTTAGCTGGAGCTTCTTCTTTCGGTGCTTCCTCTGCTACTTTAGGCTCTTCTTTCTTAGGAGCTGGCGGAGGCGGAGGCGTATTGCCTGCTAACTGTTGCTTCAATTGGCTAAATACATCAAGTTCTCCAAGAGTCGTTCTTTCCATTTTACCCTGTTGAGACTTTACGGCTTTACGAGTCTTCTCTTGTACTTGACGCTTTTCTTTTCTTACTGAATCTGTAGCCTCTCGTTGAATATCATCCAAATATCTTGAGTGAGAAACAATAATTCTCTTATCATCTCTATTGAATTCAATTACTTTGAATGTAAGAGTTTCCTCAGCATTGGCGCTTGAGTTATCTTCTTTTCTAAGATGCTTGATAGGTGCAAATGCCTCTAAACCATAAGGAAGTTGTACGATGGCTCCTCTGTCATCTTTTTTGACAATAGTAGCTTCGTGGTAAGATCCTACTGGGAAAACATTTTCAAAGGTATCCCATGGGTTTTCTTCTAATTGCTTATGTCCTAGAGAAAGCTTTCGGCTATCCTGATCAATTTCTAAAATAGTAACATCTATAGTGTCACCTACTTTAGTAAATTCTGATGGGTGTCCATATCTTTTTGTCCAAGAAAGGTCAGAAATATGAATCATACCACCGATACCTTCTTCAAGTTCTACAAATACGCCGTATGGTGTAAGATTTTTCACTTGTCCAGAGTGCTTGCTTCCTGTAGGGAATTTCTGTGCAATGATACTCCAAGGATCTTCTGACAATTGTTTCACTGAGAGAGACATTTTTCTCTCTTCTCTATCTATGGTAACAACCTTAGATTCGAACTCTTGTCCTAATGTAAAGTAATCTCTTGCGTTGACTGGCTGATTGCTCCAAGTAACTTCTGATACGTGGATCAAACCTTCAACACCAGGGATAATCTCTAAGAATGCACCATAGTCTTCAATGTTAACGATCTTACCTTTTACAGTAGAACCTTCAACTACCTCAGCACCTAACACTTCCCAAGGATGAGACTGTAATTGCTTAAGACCTAGTGAAATTCTCTTTTTATTTTCATCAAAATCAATAACTACTACGTTAAGCTTTTGATTTAATTCTAATACTTCTGATGGGTGGTTGATACGACCCCAAGATATATCAGTGATATATAGAAGACCATCTACACCTCCTAGATCCATAAATGCACCAAAATCTGTGATGTTCTTTACTACACCTTCTAGTACTTGACCTTTTTCTAAACCTGAGATTATTGCTTCTCTCTGATCTGCTAGATCGCTTTCGATAAGTGCTTTGTGAGATACAACGGCATTCTTGATCGCTTCATTGATTTTCACAACTTTGAGCTCCATAGATTTACCTACGTATGCATCATAATCGATAATCGGTTTGATATCAATCTGTGACCCAGGTAAGAATGTTTCGAGACCGTTGCAGTCTGCAATAAGTCCACCTTTAGTTTTACTAACGATCGTACCTTTGATGATTGTACCATTTTTGTAAGAATCTACAAGCATCTCCCATGCTCTCATCAATTTAGCCTTTCTTCTTGAAAGCACTAACTGACCTCTATAATCTTCTTTATTCTCTACGTATACTTCTACGTAATCCCCAACACCAAGGTCAGGAGTATCTCTAAACTCTGATAAAGAAACTAGACCATCAGACTTATAGTTGATATCTAAAACGACATCACCATTGTTGATAGAAGTAACCTTACCTGATACAATTTCGTTTTCAGAAACTGAAGTAAGTGATTTTTCGTAGTCTTTTAAGTAATCTTGAATTTCATTATCAGAATAAGATAATGTATGTCTGTTACCAATACTCCAATCAAATTCATCATGTGGAGTTTGTGGTATTTCAACTTCAACCGGCGCTGATGCCTCTGCTTCTTCTGTTACAGTTTCAGTTGTCTCTACAACAGCTTCGGTAGCTGGTGTTTCAGTAGCCTCCGCACTTGGTTTTGGTGCTTCTTCTGCTGGTTTTAGTTCATCGCTCATTTTTAAGCAAAATTTGTATGATAAGTAGCATTTACCTATCAGGGGTGAATAAAATGACCGCAAAGATAATAATAAAGTTGAAAACTTATAGGGTTTATAGGGTTTATAGGGTTTATAGGGTTTATAGGGTTTATAGGGTTTATAGGGTTTAAAATTATTGGATATCCAGTCCTATCGATGGTTTTACATAATAACATGTATATTAACAATCTAAAATTGATTGAACTATGGAGCGTATATGGACTAAACATTATCCTAGTGGAGTGCCAGCTAATATTCCTGCATTGGAAGATGATTCATTAGTAGCATTATTTGATCGATGTCTTGAAACATATCGTAAAAAGACTGCCTTCTCTTGTATGGGGCGAGATGTAAGTTATGGTGAGATAGATAGATATTCCGAAAAATTTGGCGCATATCTACAATCCAGAGGAATGAAAAAAGGTGATCGATTTGCTATTATGCTTCCTAACTTAATACAATATCCCATAGCTCTAATAGGTGCAATACGAGCAGGCTTAGTAATCGTAAATGTAAATCCGCTGTATACTCCGAGAGAAATAGAACATCAGCTAAAAGATAGTGGAGCAAAAGGAATACTCATTGCTGAAAATTTTCTAAATAATCTGGAAAAAGCGAATCAAGACCTTAAGCTTGATGTCATCATATCTACTAGTATTGGAGAATTTCTAAATCCAATCAAAGGAATGGCTGTCGACTTTGTTTTGAAAAATGTGAAACGCATCATTCCAAAACATAACTTGGCTAATGTCATCGGTATGAAAAAGGCCCTTACACATGGCAAATCTTACTCTTTACAAAAGGCCGCTCCTACTCTAGAAGATATGGTAGCACTTCAATATACTGGTGGCACAACCGGTATCAGCAAGGGTGCTATCCTTACACATAAAAACATCTTGAGCAACCTCAAGCAGATGGATAGTTTCTGGGGAGATACGCTGGGCGAAGGTATGGAGACCATAGTGACAGCTCTCCCGATGTACCATATTTTTGGCTTTACGGTCAACTTTATATCTACATTCGCTATTGGATCTCACAATATTCTAATACCTAATGCTAGAGATCTAGATACGGTGATCGCTGCTTTTAAGAAATACCCCGTTTCTTTATTTACAGGTGTCAATACTCTATTTCAAGCCATGGTAGCCCACAAGGAATTTGATAGCTCCGTATGTAAGCACCTAAAGTTAAATTGTGCAGGAGGTATGGCACTACAAAAATCAGTGGCAGATGATTGGAAAGAGAAAACTGGTACGACTATTTTGCAAGGGTATGGCCTAACGGAATCATCACCTGCTACTAGCTTTAACCCACCTAAAGGATTAGTCAAAGATGGTACGGTGGGTATACCCCTACCGTCATGTGACATTAAGGTTGTGAATGAACACGATGAAGAATTGGAAATCGGCGAAATAGGAGAGCTATGTCTCTCAGGACCACATATCATGAAGGGCTACTATAACAAGCCAGAAGAAACGGCGAATACCTTAAGAAGTGGATGGTTATATACAGGTGATATCGCAACAGTGGATGAAGATGGATATATAAAAATTGTCGATCGAAAAAAAGATATGATCCTTGTTTCAGGATTTAATGTATTTCCTAACGAACTGGAGGACATCATCGTGCTGCATCCAAAAGTCGCCGAAGCAGCTGTAGTAGGTATACAAGATGATAAGTCTGGAGAGGTAGTAAAGGCTTTTATTGTAAAAAAAGAAAAATCACTAACTAAGGAGGAAATTATCCAATACTGTAGAGAGAATATGACTGGATATAAAGTCCCAAAACAGATCGAATTTAGAGACGAATTACCTAAAACAAATGTCGGTAAAATACTACGCCGTGCCCTAAAAGAGTAGAGCACGGCGCATATATTTTTCTTGACTAAGTCAATAAACCTAAAGACCCAATACTGATCTTACCTGAGTCATGAGGTCTTCACTGTTATCCATATGAAGTAAAAACCCTCCACTAGAATCAAATATCATGGTGTATCCTCCGTCTTTACCGATCTTATCTACTTTTGCCTTTACATCATCTAGTATAGGTTTGTATAATTCCTCTCTTTTGGCAACCAATAGGTTTTGTACTTCCAGCTCATACGCTTGGATGGCTTGCTGCTCTTTGGCTAACTCACCTTCCTTCTGTTGCATCTGAATCTGAGACAACGTACCACCATTAGCTTCTGTCACATATGCATTATAATTTGCCTCTAAATTTTTTAGCATCTGTTCACCCTTAGTCATCAATGTTTTCTGGTATTCTGTCAACTGCTGGTCTGCTGTTTTGATCTGTGGCAATTCTAGTAGCAATTGCTGAGAATTGATATGACCAAACTTTTGAGCGGTTGCAAATTGTAGTGAAGCAACAACTAAAGCTAGTATCAATGCGATTTTTATATTTTTCATCTTTTTATAAAATTTTACTTGCAGAAAACTGCAAATTTTTGAATTTGAAACATAGAGTACGACTAGAATACTCTTCTTTCTTTTTCTTATTGACGCAAATGTATATCTCTGAGTAGTATCTGCAATGTTTTTTAACGAAAGTTTAGTAAAGCTGAAATATTTTAGTCTGGTTCGAAACCTAATACGATGCTAAACTTACCATAATCAGACCAAGGAGTACCGTCTGCAAGGTTACGATCCATGCCAAATCCATAATCAAATCCTAGTAAACCGAACATCGGTAAGAATATTCTTGCTCCTACACCTGCTGATCTTTGTATGTCGAAAGGATTGAAGTCTCTAAATGAACCCCAAGCATTTCCACCCTGCAAGAAGGTAGTGAAATATATAGATGATGATGGATTGAGAGATAAAGGAAATCTCATCTCCAATGTAAACTTATCAAAGATCGTTGCTCCACCCAAGTTATTTTGTGGTATATCAGACACCTCATACCCTCTAAGAGCTAGTATATCTTTACCCGTAATACCCACCGTCTGATTAGATAAACCATCACCACCAAGCTCAAATCGCTCAAAAGCTGACACTCCTATATCACTATTATAGGCGCCCACGAGTCCGATCTTGGCATTGGCTGCAAGTACTACATTGCCAAATAGATTGAAATACCACTCTGCATCAAATCTCCACTTATGGTACTCTAAGAATGAAAACTTATTCGCTAATTCTTCTTCTTCTATGAAAAAATCTTCTTCCTGAGGAGTCATAATATTTGTTACTCCTCGTTCTCTATTTTCTTGATCGATGCGTACCTGTCTCTCATCATCAGATAAAACATAAAAATCATCAGACCTAAACAAACTATAAGGAGGAGTAAGCTGAATAGACAAAGAAATTCTAGATCCTCTACGTGGATAGATGGGTTCACTTACAGAGCTTCTAGATATTACCTGACGAATGGAGAAGTTTCTGTAATTACCTCTTGTTACGTTTACATTTCTATTGTTTTCTCCTTGTACAAAAAACTGACCTCTAGCATAATCATCAAGAGATATGTTTTCAAGTGTCAAAGTAGTGCTACTGCTGAAGAAATCATCAGGCCACTTAAGTTGTCTTCCTAGACCTACAAACCCTCTCAAGATTCCAAGTTTACCTTGAGCGAATGAACTATAGTCAAAATCAGAATACACCATACCGAGCGTAAAGGAATTTGGTCGCTTACCTCCTAACCAAGGTTCTGTAAACGTAAAGTTGTATGATCTAAAAAATCTACTATTACTCTGAATTCTAAGTGACAGCTTTTGTCCATCACCTTGTGGTAAAGGACTCCATGTTTTTTTATTTCTGAGGTTGGCTACTGAAAAGTTGTTGAAAGTAACTCCTAATGTACCGATAAGCCCACTAGCTCCTCCATATCCTGCCGAAAGCTCTAATTGATCAGAAGGTTGCTCTTGAACGACATAATTGATGTCAACTGTACCTCGCTGAGCATTTACGGGAGTCTGTATATCCAGTGCCTCAGGATTGAAATATCCAAGATTGATGATTTCTCGTTGTGATCTGATGATATCTGATCTACTGAATTTTCTGCCTGGCTTAGTTCTCAATGCTCTACGGATGACATGCTCATGCGTACGATCATTTCCTGCGATCGTTACGTTTTCTATTGTAGCTTGCGGTCCTTCAAATATGCGCATTTCGATATCTATACTATCACTGATAATTGCTACCTCAATGGGTTGAATATCAAAAAATAGGTATCCGTCATCTAAATAAAAGGAAGAAATATCTCTACCATCCAAACTATACCTTAATCGGCTTTCAAGTAGCTCTGGGTTATACACATCACCTCTAGAAATACCCAAAATACTAGTCAACTGATCATCTGTATACTTTGAATTACCTTTCCATTTTATATCACGAAAGTAATATTGATTACCCTCATCAAAGGTGATGCTGATATTAATATTTCCTTCTTCGTTTCTCCAGATGGAGTCACTTTCTATCTTGGCATCACGGTATCCTTTAGTATTGTAAAGGGCAATTAGGCTTTGTTTATCCTCCTGATATTCCGATTGAACATACTTCGTTTTTCTAAACCACGTACCCTTTCGCTTGGTGTTTTTCATTTTTCGTCTCAGCTTTCGGTCCTTGAAAACTGTATTACCATGAAAATATATGTCCTCAACTTTTACTCTTTCTTTAGTATCAATTTCGAACTGTAGTCTTATTGACCCTTTTTTGACTTCATCAGGAAACTCATTAACCTTGACTTCCGTATCTAATCGACCTTTGCCCATGAAATATTCCTTGATCCTAACCACACAAAGGTTCTTCTGATCATCAGTAACTATACTCCCTTTGGATACGACAGCATTCACGATATCATTGAGATCTTTATGCTTATTTTTCTTTACACCGACGTAAGAAAACCGGGATAAGGTAGGTCTTTCTACGAGTCTGATTTCTAGAAAAATGACCTCCCCTAGTGTTTTAGTCTGTACGATCTGTACATCAGAAAATAATCTGAGTCTCCAGAGCGCCTTGATCCCTTTTGCAATTTCTGGCCCAGGTACCGTAATCTTCTCACCTACCTTGAGCCCCGCTATAGACTTGATGGCATTGCGATCACGATTGACGGCTCCTATTACCTCTACTCCTCCTATTTCATACTCCTTTTTGTCACTATAATCGAGTATTTCTAAGGAGTCTACCTGTGCTGTTGCACTTACAGCCAAGAGTGTAAGCATTGCAGAAAGTAGAGTTATTCTTATAATTGAAATCATTCTTATTGTTTTCGAAAGCAAGATTATAACGAAATAAATAGACTCGTCGTTGCTCCCGCTTATTTAACGCATATTTAATTTATGTATGCAACTGTTCACTAGTCTTACCAAACCGTCTTTCTCTACTCTGATAGTTTACGATTGCTTTATATAAGTCTTCTTTTCTAAAATCAGGCCATAATGTATCCGTAAAGTATAATTCTGTATACGCAATCTGCCAAAGCAAATAGTTTGATATTCTACGCTCCCCACTCGTACGAATAAGCAACTCAGGGTCTGGTATGCCTGCTGTACTAAGGTTACGATCTATAAGGAGATCATCAATTTCGTCCAATGATTTTTCAGATTCTTGCCTGAAGTTAGATACTATACTTTTTACTGCTTCTGTGATTTCCCATCTGGCACTATAGTTTAATGCTAATATAAGTGTCATCCTCTCATTATCAGCAGTATCTTCTATGGCTTTCAGTAATGCTTCACATGTTTTGGGTGGTAGTTTTGATAGATCGCCGATAGCCTTGAGCTTAATATTGTTTTCCTGAAGGGTCTTCACTTCTTTAGAAAGCGTTTCTACCAATAAGGTCATCAATGCATTGACTTCAAGCATTGGTCTATTCCAGTTTTCAGTAGAAAATGCATATAGTGTCAAATACTCTACCCCAAGCTCTGCGCATGCCTCTGTGACCTCACGTACTGCTTTTACCCCATTGCGATGACCAAATACTCTCGGTCTTGAATGTTGCTTAGCCCAACGCCCGTTACCATCCATTATCATGGCGATGTGTTTGGGTAACGTTTCTATTTTAATATGCTCTTTGAGGCTACTCATTGTATTTCTATCACAAACGCGGCAAAAGTACTGAAATTATACAAGAGCAGAACAATGAAAACTAAACGGTTAGAAATGAAGATTAAAATGATAAAAAAGACGCATTTCTATTAAATATACCGTCATAGTGATTTACAATTTTATCTTTGACACAAAAGAAAGTTTCTTTGGTGTATGTATAATATGATTTTGGCATTTATTAGTTCGTTTGCATTGACGTATCTCGCCATACCCTCTATTATAAGTATAGCTAGAAAAAAGAATCTTGTTGATGAACCTGGTGATAGAAGGTCACATACCGTAAGTACTCCTTCCCTGGGTGGCATAGCTATATTTGCGGGTACTATATTTAGCATAATATTATGCACTCCATTTGCTGAAAATTTTGGGAAACTACAATACATCCTTTGCTCCTTCATTATCATATTTCTGATAGGTGCTAAAGATGATATAGACCCCATATCCCCATCCAAAAAATTTCTAGGTCAAATATTTGCATCCTTTATACTAGTGGTTAATGCCGATATCAACCTGACCAGTCTGTACGGTATCTTTGGGATATATGAGATACACTATATTGTAAGTTATCTACTGTCCATGTTTACTATATTAGTGATTATAAATGCCTTCAATCTGATCGACGGTATCAATGGATTATCGGCAAGCATTGGTATACTTATCACGACGATCATGGGCTATTGGTTTTTTAAAGTTGACCATCCTGAGATCGCCATTGTTGCTTTTTCATTAGCCGGTGCCTTGATTGCTTTTTTAAAATACAATATTACTCCGGCACAAATATTTATGGGTGATACAGGCTCTTTATTGTTGGGCTTGGTATGTTCTGTGTTGGCTATAAAATTTATAGAATTACATAATGAAATAGATTCAGAATGGGCATTTGAGTCCGCTCCAGCCGTTGCTATAGGTTTTTTGATCCTTCCTCTTTTTGATACACTTAGGGTTTTTACGATGAGAGCACTTAAGGGTAAATCCCCTTTTTATCCAGATCGTACTCATATTCATCATTTATTGCTAGATAGCGGCCTGAGCCATATGCAAGCAACCGCAGTATTGGTTGTTGTCAATATTTTATTTATTGTATTGGTCGTACAGTTACAGAGTATTGGGACTCTCAATCTGCTGATTTTGATTTTTGTGGTTGCCGTTATTCTTTCAGGTATTTTGTTTAAAATATCTACAAGTGTTCAAGCTCGTAAAAAAGAACAATGAGCCCTTTTCACCTACTATTAGTATTTATCGGTGGAGGTTTGGGGTCTTTGAGTAGGTATGCTATGAGCTTCCTTTTCCCCATCAAAAATGGATTTCCTTGGTCTACCTTCATGGCGAACGCATGTGCATGTCTACTGCTCGGTATACTTATAGGCTGGCAATTGAGCAAAGGCTTACATACTTCCGCGCGATTACTCCTCATGACGGGATTCTGTGGAGGTTTTAGTACATTTTCAACATTTAGTAGCGAAGTATTTCACCTATTGCAAAATGGGCAATACATCACGGCAGGCGGCTATGTGATTGCTAGCCTTGTAGTGGGGATCATCTTTGTAGGCTTAGGCTACATGATCATGAATTAGGAGATATGCTATCTAAAACTCGGCACTTCCCGGATATCTTGGGAAAGGAATGACATCTCTGATATTGGCCATACCTGTGATAAAGAGTACGAGTCTCCCAAACCCTAGTCCGTATCCCGCATGAGGACAAGTACCATATCGACGAGTATCTAAAAACCACTCCATCTCTTCTTTTGGGATATCCATCTCTTCCATACGTTGCGTCAACTTATCAAGTCGCTCTTCTCTCTGCGACCCTCCCACGATCTCTCCTATCCCGGGAAATAAAATATCCATAGCAGCTACTGTTTTACCGTCGTCATTTTGACGCATGTAGAAGGACTTGATATCTTTCGGGTAATCGATAAGGATTACTGGTTTCTTAAAATGTTTCTCTACTAAATAACGCTCATGCTCCGATTGAAGATCAGCTCCCCACTCTTCAATTACAAATTGGAATTTCTTCTTTTTATTAGGTTTCGAGTTTTTCAGTATTCTGATAGCTTCGGTATAGGTTACTCGTTCAAATTCATTTGCTACACAGAACTCTAGTTTTTCGGTAAGCGACATGGGTGACCGCTCATTTTGAGGTTTGTTCTTTTCCTCATTGATCAAGCGTTGCTCTAAAAACTCTAAGTCCTCATGACAATGCTCCAAGCAATATCTAATGACGTACTTCAACATACCTTCTGCAAGATCCATATTACCATGAATATCCGTGAAGGCTACTTCTGGCTCGATCATCCAAAACTCTGCTAGGTGTCTTGTAGTATGACTGTTTTCTGCTCTAAATGTAGGACCAAAAGTATAGACTTTGCTCAAGGCCAAGGCGGCTAACTCAGCTTCTAACTGACCAGAGACTGTAAGGTTAGTTGCTTTTCCAAAAAAGTCTTGCTTGAAGTCTACTGCTCCATCTTCTGTCTTAGGTAGGTTATCAGGAGAAAGAGTAGATACTTGAAACATCTCACCCGCTCCCTCGGCATCTGAACCGGTGATGATCGGGGAATGTATATAGTAAAACCCTTGATCATTGAAATACTGATGTATCGCAAATGATACGGCATGTCGTATCCTAAAGATAGCTCCAAACGTATTTGTTCTAAATCGTAGATGGGCTATTTCTCTAAGAAACTCTAGGCTATGTTTTTTAGGTTGTAATGGATATTTCTCAGGATCTGAGTCACCAAAAATCTCGACACTGCTCGCTTTGACCTCAACTTTTTGACCTCGTCCCTGCGATGCTTCCAGACTACCTACAATTTTGATCGCAGCGCCAGTGGTGATTCTCTTCAGTAATGCGGGATCTGCATTTTCATAGTCAACAACTACCTGTAACGTCTTGAGACATGATCCATCATTCAACGCAATGAATTGGTTATTTCTAAACGTACGTACCCAACCCATCACCGTGATTTCTTGGCTCTTAGGGTCTGTTTGCAATACTTCTGCTATCGGTGTTCTGTTGAAAGACATAAGCCTGACTTTTTAAAAATATCTTGTGACTGACCAACCTGCGGTCAAAAATAAAGCACGAAGTTAATAGATTTTACAAAAAGCTTTTACTAGGACTGAGGATGTTCTTCTAAGTTAACAATCGCTCGAGTCGTAGCATCATATACCTGATCCATCGCCGACGTATCAGCGTTGCCAGCATAGAGCGAGAGCTCTGCTTTTTGGAGGATCTCTATTAAAGGATTTACAATGTTTTCGCCATATCCTTTGCTGAGCAGTACGTCCTGCACTTGGGCCTTATTCATATCAGAGAGTGGCATTTTGATTTTATCTTGTAGATAACCAAATATCGCATTATTGATCTCTTGATAAAAGGCTCGTGTATCACCTTTCTCTTTGTATCTAAGCGCTACTTTGAGTTTTTCCAAGGCTACTTTTTTAGCGGCATTTGCTTTTTTCACCTCTGGATCTATCGCATCTTGCTGATCCATATAGTACTTCACTCCATACATCGACATCAGCCCTATCGACATTATCAATAAAAACCAATTCAGAATAGATCGCTGCTGAGGTATGTTGGGTTTATCCTCTAAAGATAGTTCTTCAAATGGGGCGGCCATGGTCAATTCCTCTTGTTGAATGGCCTCTTTATCATCCATGCGGCGACCACTCCCTTTAGAAACTTGAAATCTATGATTGGCTCCCTTTAAGGTTTGAAAAGCCATACTATCGGTATCAAAGTATACAAAAGATGCTTGATACGAATAGCTTCCTTCTTGTTTTGGTACAATCAAGTACTCATAAATCGTCTCATGCATGATTCCATCTTTCGTAACGTACTCTTTTTCGTTATTAAGCTTGGGATCATAGATATCTAGATCATCTGTAGAATCAAAGCTTGGGGCAATGATGTCCTTGGCTATACCATTACCAGTAATGATGAGTTTGAGAGTTATGGCCTCGTCTTGCGTAATCTTATTCCTACTTATTGTGGAGCGAATCGAATAATTACCCACGGCGCCAGAGTATTCTGGTGGTCGTTTCAGTGGTAATTCCCCCACTTCGATGTTCAGACCATTGGTTGTAGCTGCAATGCGCTTATACTCTACGCTAAAAAATGATCGTCTCCTATTGGTGGGTATCAATGCATTGATGATCATAGGAGCTATCTCAAAACTACCCGTAGTAGTTGGTATTAATGTACGTTCTGCCACGATCTTAGTGTAGTACTCCTCTCCATTGATGATCTCACGTTGTAGTCCATTTCTGTTAAAGTTATTGACTCTCTCTGCCTCAAAGCCTGGGTAAGACTCTCGGGTTGCAAATTCGAAATCTGTGACATTGAGCCCGATTTTGTAGTATACTCGATAGCTAAGATATAGGCGATGCCCCATCACCGTAAGGCTATCAGAGACTTGCATTTTAGCAAATACCTCTTCTCCGCCGGAGCCTTTGGTCTTCATTTTTTTCAACACCTTGATCCTGATCGGTTTGGTCTTTAATTGCTTATTATTGGCATTGATAGAAGCGGGGTCTATGGTATAAGTTCCCTTTTGGGTTGCTAGTAGTGTATACTGATAAGAAATACTCGAGCTTCTACGACCATTGACCGTACTCATACTTGAGGACTGACTAGGACCACTTATTTTTTTCAATCCCTTAAACTCAGGCGGTCTAAAGTTTTGACCATTTGCATTATTAAGCGTAAAAGATACATTGACATAAGAGCCTTCTAATACCTCTAAGGCATCGGCTTGCGCAACAAAACTTACCTGCCCAGATAAATACATAGGCAGTAGTAAGACCATGATGATCGCAGAAGCTTTTACAATTTTACTCATACTTAAATCTTCCTCACTTTACGCTTAGGCTTTGCTGGTGTTGTAGGTTGTACCGGTATCGGAGGTTGGTACGGACTGATGCTTTGTTGTATGCCTCCTTCCTGCTCGATAATACCATCGGGGTTAGGGAGTACAAAAATGAGCTTTTCAGCGGACTCCACCGTATCAGAGTCCGTTACTAAGTATGCTGATGGTATAATGATGGCTCCTTCTCGTCTAGGTCTCAATAGATAGGAATAGCTCATCTCTTGCGAAGACTGTCCATTCATAAAACTGAAAGATGACGATACGTTAGGTCCCGCCATGATATCGAAATCATCCAACTCTGGTGCATCAAAGTCACCATTCATATTCTTGATCGTAAACGTAACCGTAAACGAATTGCCCATCAATAAGGTGTCTTTACTAGTGCTGACTGTAAAACTACCCTCTTGGGAAAAAGCACCATAAGTGCAGCACAGTGCTAGTAATATTATGAATAGCCTCATATTCTTCTGATTTTATAACAAAAGTAATAATTGTAAAAGATTTTGTTTGACGTTAGATTAGATGAAACCAAGTTTTGATTGTCCTTTTTTCTTGATAAAAGTGAACTAAAAATCAAGACTGAATTCATTTCTTAACGCTTCAAAGAACCCAAAATCCTAAACAAAATAAACTCGCCTTAAGATCTATTCCCTAGCAATGATAACCGTATAAAAAGCAGTTTGATTACTTATGGTCATTACGGAAAGGATCAAACAGTATTTTGTTTTAAACGGATTTTAGTGTTCTTCTTCCCTAAAATGAATAAGGCCAATTTAAAATTATACATTTTTGTAGGTTTTAATTATCAGTTCATCTCTTGAACTCAGCCTTGGTGTTATATTTTCGGAATTCATTTTTAAAAGCAAGTTCATATGTATACCTTGGTTCATCTTCCTAAAGATTAACCCTCTATGAGCAGTTCTACACTATTTTCAAAAATCGAATCGGCCAAAAGCTATATCCAGGGTAAATATAAAATCAATACAGATACTGCGATCATTACGGGCACGGGCATTGCCATAGATGCCGACATTGTGAATCGTATCTCATACGCTGAAATACCTCATTTTGTAAAATCAACTGTACAAAGTCATACTGGAGAGCTGCAACAAGCTAAGATTGAAGGGAAAGAAGTTTTGATCATGGCCGGTCGCATGCACTATTATGAGGGGTATTCTGCACAGGAAATTACTTTTCCAATCAGGGTATTAAAAAGTCTGGGTATCAAAAAACTGATCATCACCAACGTATCAGGAGGACTCAATCCTGATTATCAAGCAGGAGATATTGTACTGCTAAAAGATCATATTTTTCTGCAGCCTGATCATCCGCTCCGAGGGGAAAATGATGAGCGACTGGGACCGCGATTTCCCGATATGTTGGATACCTACTCGCCGTCTCTAAGAGCTAGAGCAAAAAACTATTGTGATGATAACGAAAAGCCCTACCACGAAGGTGTATATGCCTGCTTGCAAGGACCTAGCCTAGAAACACCTGCAGAATACAACTACCTGCGCATCATAGGTGCTGATATGGTAGGGATGAGCACGATTCCCGAAGTCATAGTAGCAAGGCATAGTGGCCTAGAGCTTGCTGTGTTATCCATCATTTCCAATGTTTGCTATCCTATCCATCAATTGACTCCTACAACCATTGCGGAGGTCATCGAGGTTGCTCAAAAAGCTAATCCCACTTTGAATGGGGTGATTCGAAGCTTGATATAATTCTCATTTATGGTATCAAAACATCTATCATTATATCCACAGAACCTTCGGTCTCTGGATCAACAGTATACATCTTACTCATACTGGTAAAATCTCCAGAAGAGGGGAAAAAGTTACCATCGGCATCTCTGAATACGGTGATGTAATATTCATC
>JAHDGW010000031.1 GCA_020631635.1 Saprospiraceae bacterium | reverse complement strand
GAGCCAAATGCTGAGTTTAGATGCGATTATGATCGAGAGTCTATTGATTTTTATGCACTAAAAGATATTGCGATTGGAGAAGAAATCACCATAGATTACCACTCAGGCCTCAAGGGAGGAAAATTATGGTTTGAAGTCGTGTAGGCGATTTAATCTTCAATTATAAGATGATATTGTGTCTAGCAAGACTTAGCGCTTTAAGTAAAAGGTATAAAAAATTTAGTGCTAACTATTTTTAGGTAAAAGATGTTATGCGACTTATTTTATGTTTGTACTTATTATGTTTTTTGACACCTGTTGATGGGCAAATTATTAGAGATAGGATACAAGTGGAGTCAGAGTTATTAAGTCAAGAATTGACCTCTAGAAATTTATCCTTTGGTTATTTAGGATTCTTATCACGCAAGCCTTCTTCTGGCTCTTTATCTGATGTCGGAAGGTGGCATTCCACTATTCAATTTCATGATGGAGCACCTAGTAATCAGCTTTCAGGTTTTTATTTAATAGAGCCATATAAAGATATTAAGCTTAAGACCATTTATTCGATATACGGAGATGAGATTCTGAAACATTTGTTTGATTTGATTAATAATGAAGACTACGCTATATCAGATATC
Organism: Saprospiraceae bacterium; assembly: GCA_020631635.1. GTDB lineage: Bacteria > Bacteroidota > Bacteroidia > Chitinophagales > Saprospiraceae > JAHDGW01. The sequence goes on along the minus strand of JAHDGW010000031.1, from coordinate 17,316 downwards.
CCAACGGACATTTTGTATTATCCTGCAGATGGAAATCCGCATATTACAGATATGAAAGGTCAAGAATTAGTACTGGATCATCATTTATTAGACTTTTTTGATGCTAATCAAAATGACAAGTACGAGCCTCTACTTGGTGATTATCCTTGCTTGAAAATCAAAAATGAAATTTTAATACCATATGTTCTAAATGCAAAATTGGGGATATATCAAGAAGGGAATATCGAACTGGACTTTTCTTCAGTTAGTGCCATGAATAATTGTGGAAATGAAAAACAAGACCAATATATCTTCAATAGAATAAAAATTTATAATGATTCTGATCGGGACTATGATGATCTAAAATTTTTAATGTTTGATGATAGTTCGATAGAATGTTATGCTGATGATATGGTAGGCGTAGATACGTTGAGAAATACAACCTTTTCATATAATGCCTTTGATAAGACCCAAAATACTGTATTCTGTCCAGGTGGAGCATCTCAAACCATCAATATCGATGCCTATATCGCTTCTATTTATTTTAATCAACCCATACACGGTTATTCTTATGGGATAAACGGAGGGTTAGCGAGCGTTCTGAATGAGGCGATTATTGCAAACTACAAAGTCCGCCATGCAGGGGATCGAGTAAATTTTCAATGGAATGATGGCACTCCATGGACTAAAGATGGTACGGGTTACGACACATCATCAAGTGACCTTACAAGATTTTGTATACCTGGCGATCCAGATAATCCATTTGAGTGGTCGGCCAATTATCATTTACCAGTAGGAAATGATTACTATAATATTCCAGTATTCTCTTTAGGTAAATTTGAACGAGGAGAGTATTATAATTTTGATTATCTCGAATATATTTTTGTAGATGATAACTTAGATACTATTGATACCCATGATCGGTTTGTAGAACGAGTAGAGCGATTGCAGAAAAATTATGAACTAGAACCTCAGTTACTTATATGTAATGAAACTTATAGTCCTTGTGAGAGTAATTGTATTATACCAGGAGACGTCAATAATGATGGGTTTGTCGATAACTTTGATCGATTACTATCGAACACATTTAAAAATCTAGATCAATTGGGGCCTAAACGTGATATATCGTTTGCACAAGTAAGTTATTATGCTCCGGATTGGGGAGTTGAAGAATATGGCATTGATTTAAAGCACTTTGATGTAAATGGGGATGGAAAGATTGACAATGAAGATTTCACTAGCCTTTCTATGATTTTAGACAGATCGCCTGGGAGTGATCATGAAATTCCTATTCGAGAAGAATACGTGATAAGTGAGTCTTGTATTGATGTAGATTTTTTTGATATCGATGATGAAAAAATATCATTTACTTTGGTTGACGAGAATGGAGTATTTTATGATCAAGATTTTGTTTCATTTGATATAGAATTTGATACCAGTATATTCACTTTTTGGGCAGATCGTAGCTGGAATGATCATTTACATGAAAATGGAAAATTATTAGAGAACGGTAGATCTTATGGTGATCCCACCATTGATTTATTTCATCGTAAAAACCTTCAATTGAATCAGTTCTATTTTAGGGAAGCGTTCAACCCTGTTGAGTTTAGTGGTCCGTTTTTATTCAAAGTCAAGAACATTTTTGGATTGAAAGGTGATGTTATCACTTCGTTTTGTTCCAATAATTTAATGATACAAAATACTTTATTGTCTGCCTCCTCGGATGAAGAAACACTCGTAAAGGTGAGTCCAAACCCGTCAACGCATAATCTGATGATAACTGCTCCAACCAATAACTACAATTATTTTATATCTGATATATCAGGAAAAATTATACTATATGGTGTATCAGAAGACTACCAAAAAATGGTTGACATCAAAACGCTGCAATCAGGTATCTACATTTTAAAGCTTATCAATCAACGCGACAAAAGTCAAAGTACAACTCGATTTATTAAAATATAAAACGGCATATTAATGTTAACTTAGCATTATCTACAAATCAATCTGAGGTAAAATTGATTGATTCTGAAAGACCAACTATATGTTTGATATTGAGTTGCTGAACTATAATCCAGATACCCCGAGTTTTTATATCATACTCATCACGGCATTATTTGCGCTGTTCCTATCATCATTGATAGCGATCACCTATGAGATAACGACTAAGTCTATTTACAAAAAAGCACATTTTCTACAATCTTTGATCTTGATCAGCGTGGTTGCTGCTACAGTCATGCAGGCAATAGGAGATAGTCTTGCAAGAGGCTTGGGTATGCTGGGAGCTCTATCCATAATACGCTTTCGTACGGTACTTGATGATCCGCGTAATATTACGTTTATGTTTGCTTCCTTAGCGATAGGTATTGCAACTGGAGTACTTGGGTATGGGATTGCACTTACAGGTACTTTGGTGTTTTGTTTGGGTGCTATTATCTTACGCATGTCACCGTTGAGCAATACTACTGAGCTGATAGGAGTAGTCAAGTTACATGTACCTAAAAATGATGAACAAAGAGCCATTATTGAAAAAAAATTAAGCAAGCACTGTAGAAATTTTGAACTTGATCAGTTGAAGTTTCTCAACCCTAAACGTATAAAATCATATAGTGATGAAGGTATCCCAACGGTAGAAGAAATCTCTAGAGAAAATATTCAGGAGTTTACCTATCTCATTAGATTAAAGGATAGCTCCTCGGTTGAAAAAATCACGTCTAGTCTCAACCAGATTGATGGACTAGAGGGATTTAAACTTAATTTTAAAAAGCAACCTACCAAACTATAATCATGAAGTATATCAATACGTTCTACATCTTCGTGATACTCCTAGGAGGTGCACTTTTTTGGATATTGCGTCCTCAACAGTCAGAAGAACTATCCTTTTATGGATTTGCAGAGAGTGATGAGACAGAGATCAATTATAACTATCCGGTCTTGGTCGATCGTATTTTAGTGACTCCAGGGCAGATGGTTAAGCAGGGTGATACACTGCTGCATATATCTAGAGTAAAATCTAAAGAACGGTACGAGGATCAAGATTCTAGGATTGCCGAACTCCAATCAGAATATAGAAATTGGAAAAATGGGAAAGAACAAAATATCGTAGAACTAGACGAACGCCTTAAGATCAATGTAAGTACATATCAGTATGAAATTGAGTCGCTAGAGAAGGAAGTCGCCTATAAAAAAGAGTTGGCCAAGACTCTAAGTTCCTTAGATGCTAATGAGGTAAACTATACTCCTCTTACAGATAAGATTGCGGAAATACAAAAAAAGATCGAAGATCAAAAAGCAACTACAGCACTCAAAAAATCTGGACTTATCGCTGAAATTAGTGATGCCAAAAACCCACTCAAAATACAGATAGACAGGCTACAGCAAGAGTTAGATTTCAATGTATCGCAAGAAAAAATACAGCTAGCAGTATTAGCGCCAGGCGATGGCTTAGTGGGTAATATTTATTGTAAAGATGCCGAGCACATATCTAGCTATACCACCTTACTTTCGTTTTATGAGCCGCATACAAGTCTTATCAAAGGCTATGTACACGAAGATCTTACGTTGCAGGTGAAGATTGGCGATCGTTTTGAGATTTCATCGCTAAAAGATCCTAATATAAGCTTTCAAGGGAAAGTGATAGGATTGGGATCTCGTATTGTAGAGATTCCTCCAAGGCTGAGAAAACTAGTTGATTTCAAAACTTATGGTAGAGAAGTTTTGGTAGAAATACCAAAGGATAATGGCTTCTTACTAAAGGAAAAAGTAAGTTTAAGACTACTGAAATGAGAGCAAATCGAATTCTAGTCTTATCATTCTTCTTTATAACTATAACTCTTGTAGCATATGGTCAGGCTCAGATGTCAGCAGAAGACTTCTTTAGAAACGCCCTAACTTCTGGTTTACAGAAAAAAATTATTCCCGGACCTGATGCACCTCGCATGCCTTGGTTAGAAGAGTTAGAACTACGTACAGAAACTAGAGACTTCTTATGGCGGGAGCAAGAGTATACCTTGCGTATTTCACCTAATTCACCTCTAAAAAAGAAGGCACAGCAAGAACTTTTATCAGCAATAAGAGCACAGAAAGACTATCTTACTAATGATTATTTATGTGAACTCAGTGAGCAGGCACATGAGCAATGGCTAAAGCTTTATATGATAGATGCGGAGCAGGAGGTATTAGAAGAATTACTTGGTTTGTTGAAGGAGGAGCAATCTATGCTTGAGTTGCAACTCCAAAACCTTAAAATAAATGAAAGTCTAGTGATAGACTCGTATTATAAGATTAATGATTTAGAATATCAACTTTTTCAATTGGAAGAGGCACAGCGTTATGTAAAGTCAGAATCTGGAATGATAGATACTATATCCTTATCTTTTGAGGGTATTATTTCTATTCAAGATATCATGCAGAGAGTCGATGAATCAGCCTTAAACGGGAATGCTATCAATGATCAAAAACTAGAAGCGGAAATCAGTATAACGGAGAAAGAGTTAGCATTAGAAGAAGCAGAACGAAGAAAATATTTTGACTTTGCCCAGGTTAAATATCGTGGACCGCATGATGACTTTTGGAACGAACGAATGTCAATAGGTCTTGGGCTTAAGATGAATCGGAGCGGTGGTGATAGAATCAAAAAATATGAACTAGAAACGAAACTTAATCAGCTAAATACAGAGCGGGAAGATGATAATTACTCAAAAGCTGAAGCGATAAGAAAGGTGGAGCAAGAGTTACGCTTGAAGGTTAGAAATCATGAATATGTAAAACAACAGAATGATCTAGAAATACAAAAGACAGAAGCCATCAAAAAAAACTTGCTATCAAGTGAAACGCTAGATGCAAATTTATGGCTCAAGATTAAGCTTCGGGAGCAAAAGATGAAAATTAGACTACACGAATCAAAAGTTGATATTTATCTCCGATACCTTAAATGGTTAGATGAGAATGATGCATACTGTGTAGATCCCTATAATATTTTTCTGAAATAGACATTTCTGTATCATGGAACAAAGTTTTCTTGATAACTCGGAAAAAGTGGTCGATCATTGGATCGGCATGTTGAGAGGGTCAGTCCTGACCAAGCATAAGGAGATGATTAATTTTCTGAAAGAGAACCATGATTTCACCTACGGTTATGCCAAATTTGTTGCACATTAAGCAAAAAAGTCTGATGCAGAATCCATGTCAGAAACTCAATATTTAGTTGCTTTGCAATATACCGTAAGTAAAACTTACGTCCTGTATGCACTATGATTTTAGATTATGTACAAAGATTGGGAAGTGATGTAACGGTTATTCCAATAAAAGTCTTTTATAAATTGTACCAGAAAAAAAGCAATTTTTATTGATAAAGCCAGCGACAAAGACTAAGATTGATCTTGGATTGAGGTTGAATGATGTCGAGATAACGAATCAGTTATTAAATTCAGGACCTTTTGGCACTATTTGCTCTCATAGAGTTAAGATTAGCGATATAAAAGAAATCGATCCACAACTGCAGTCGTGGATCGATTTAGTATACCAACAAATGGTTTAACTATCAATAGGGCTTATACTAAGGGTAAGTTCTGTAATCAGTACTTGAAGTCAATGCATCAAGCATCATATCGAAACTGTTAGTCATTCTCATACCGAAGTATGTAGTAGCAATTCTACCTAACATGAACGGGATCTTTACAGAATCTTTAAGTGATAATTTTGATCCATCTACATCTTCCCAGTTCATCAAAGCGCATTCCTGAAAAGTTCTTTTTGTATTTTCACCGAAGAGGTTTTTCATTCTTAAGAAGATTTCAATATCAAATAACCATCTGCTAATGAAAGATTGTTTAAATACTTTGCTAGCCAATGATCTTGTAAATATTTTGGCTCCACATTGAGTATCCTTGATATTTAGTGCTACCACAAATGATATACAAAGTCCAACAATAGTACTGGCAATATCTCTAAATCCTTTTCTATCGATGTTGCTATCTTCAGATAATTTTCGGCTACCAAATACGAGGTAGTCTTCTCTATTACTATTTTCTATTTGGCCCATTAGACCTTTATAATCATTGAAGTCAGTTGATAAGTCAGCATCTATAAATCCAATGTAATCTGCATTGGTATTTTCTAGGATATAATGTACTCCAGCTCTTACGGCTTCTGCTTTACCTTGATTGACCTCAAGATCTACTACAGCTACCTTATTTATGTTTTTATTTTGAAATCTGTTTAGATAATCAATAGTATCATCAGAGCTACCGTCGTTGACAAAACAAATGATATAGTCTTCATGCTGGTTGATGAATGTTTGGAAATCATCAAACTTCAATCTTGAACTTTCATTGTAACATGGAATCACTATCGCATTTTTCATAATCATTTACTTTTTGTTGTATTGATGATACAAATATGGAGCTGAGGCAAGTGAGATTAGGTCAAAATCGGATAGTGGTCGTATAGTATCTGTTTTTGGTAGGAGTTTTCGGTTTTTTGAAAATGCTAATAATTGAAGCTTAATTGTATATCAGTTAGTAATAAATTAAGTATTTTTATAATATGTTTTCAAACAAGGGGAAATGGTTCTTTTTCACTGCTCTGGTACTTGGTATCCTATTTCATGGGGTGGTAGTATCGAGTTCCCTGTCAGGTACTTATGATGCATACGTTCATATATTCTTTGCAGATCATTATGCTGACTCTTGGTTTGATACATGGGATGATCGATGGTATTGTGGCTTTAGCGTAGTAAGCTATCCGCCGCTTATACATCAGATGATTGCTTTGATTTCCATGATCTTTGGGTTGAAAAATGCTTTTATTATTGTTGCTATCATTACGGTGGCTCTATTTATCAGAGGCGTATATTATTTTTCTAAGCTTTGGGTAGACGATCGATCAGCAGGAATTGCAAGCGTTCTAGTCGTTATATCCTCTTCTTTTGTGGAAGCGCTGCATATATTTGGTCAGTTACCTAGTGTCTTTGGCATCGGGATGTTGCTCAATTTGACTCCTTATGTATATAGGTGGATCTTTGCGGGCGGTAAGCGCTACCTTTTATTTTCTTTAGGTATACTGGCAGTGATCACGAGTGCCCATCATGTCACTACCATCTTTGGGATGGTATTTTTTCTATTTCCAGTGATTGGTTTAGCCATCATGGATAGGATAGCCGTACAAGAAAAAGAACTTACCATTCTTACATTTATTCAGCAAGTTTGGAAAATCGTTCCTCGGGCAATTCTGTTAGGTATAGGTACTATCATCGTTGCATTTACGATGATCATGCCATATTGGTTATGGTCTAAGTCTGATCCTATCTCACAGGTGCCCATTCCTCATGGATCTAGAGATTCATTTTTGGAGGTGTTCTCTTCAGGATTAGTATTCTTTATTATTCCGTGGGGTATTATGTTGTTTTGTTTACCTTTTATATTCAAGGCGGTATTTCGTAAGCGTAATATTATACTAGGATTTAGTTTTGCCCTTGCATTTTTATTAGGAACAGGAGGCACTACTTTTATACCTAAATTACTCCTCGGGGAGACGGCATTCAATATTTTGACCTTAGATAGATTTACGATTTGGGCGACCGTGATGGCATTGCCTTTTTTTGGCCTATTTATCAATCATCTCGCCTTTGGCAATACAAAGCACTATCTACAAAAGCATTTTGGTCATTGGTCTTACCTCACTTATGCCACGATGTGGGTATTTGGATTGATTTTCATTTGTGGTGGTATTATCAATCTACCAAAGTATCAAGCTACTCAGCCCGATGAAATCGATATAGAACCCATCGTAAGTTTTTTGGAGCGAGATGAGCATGACCAGTGGAGGTATTTGACATTAGGCTTTGGAGATCAGATGGCTTGGCTTGCCGCCAACACTCATGCACTTACGGTAGACGGTAATTATCATTCGGTCAGGAGGTTGCCGGAGTTGACAACTCGTAAAGTAGAGCGGCTCGAAAATGCTAAATATCAAGGGACGCAAGGCATAGGAGCATTGCAGCAGTTTTTGACGGTTCCTGAGAAGTATAGCTTAAAGTATATATTTTCTAATGATAAATTTTATGATCCCTTATTACATTACACCGGTTGGAATAAGGTCAGGACATTAGAAAATGCGATTGTGGTTTGGGAAAAACCTGATATCCCAATATTACCCGCGGTGCTCCCTCGTAAAGATATACCTCAGTATCAGAGCTATATGTGGGGTATCTTACCCATTTTGAGTGTTTTGATACTTATACTACTATCCATATTGCATCCTTTTTGGAAAAAGTCTGATGGCAGTCCTGAGCCATTTTATTCAAGTCAAGTATCTACCTTACATCATGTGACTTTTGGTGGTGTTGACTTTTATTGGTCAGTATGTTTATTAGTTACACTTGCTTTAGGTATGCTTTGGTTCAATCATGATAATACGGTACAATCTGATCCAGAGTCGGTAGTACTTGAGTATTTCGATGCGATGGATTTCCAGGAGTTTGCCAAAGCATTTTCACTCTTTGATCCAGCATCAAGTGCAAGTACAGAACAACGAATGCTAGACCTCAGCACGGATGATGGTATCACCTTGTCCTATGCAAAATTGAATGGGTTAGACTTTGATACAGAATATAATGATGCCCGTGATCAAGCTAGAATAAGGGTGAAAGCCGAGTGGATTACATCCATCGATGGATATACCACATATCATGACCTACGACTAAAGAAAATTGATAATATCTGGTGGCTACTCCCCTCGGCTCGTGAAGACATAACACCACCAAAACAAATATTTACAGTACCCAGAGTAGACTTCAAAGATCAAGGAAGGCGAGAGTCTTTGACCACTGGTACAGAGCATAACGATATACAAGATAGACCTGAAGTATATGTAACGGAGGCCCAGCTTGTAAAAAGAGATAGTAGTTATCACATCATCGGTAAAATCGTAAATATCGATAATGATCCGTCCTATATTTCTGCTACAGGTGTCGTTTTTGATATAAATGGAAATCAGCTTGCAAGCTTTAATGCTAAAGATATAATCAAACACATACTCTTACCCAAAGAAGAGACGGCTTTTAGAATAGATTTTGAAGACATTGTTTATCAAATCAATAAACATTCAGGAAGCACATTCGATCCATCATTTAGTAATTTAAAACAGTTTCAGACACCACCTCACAGCTTTAAGCTTTATGTACAATCATTGGTGGTGAGCAAGTCTATTTACAAGTATTTTGGTATATCAGATATCGTCGTATCAGATGATAGAGTAGAGGGGTATTTCGTAAATACTGATGCTCAAGAATGTAGTATTCCTCAAGTTATAAGTTCATTATATAAGAAGGATATACTCTATTGGGTAGATGCGCAGTTTTTAGAAAGAGCGATAAAGCCTCAGCAATTTGATAGGTTCTATAGCCCGATATCTGATCCAGCGAGTATCGAAATAATTGCTTCTGGTGAGGATAGTAATATATATGTCAACGGACATCAAAATACACGATACGCCAAAGATGGTCAAGTACAGCAGGATGTACAGCGGTATGAACTAAGTGATAGTACGAGTTTAGAAATTATTCCATCAGGATTTATAATGCCGATACAATGATCAGGATGACGTATATATGGATAGTTTTACTTTTCATGTCTTCTTGCGGAGACTCGGCGCTAGACACTCATCCTATAACTAGACAAAGTGACTCTAGTCTTTTAGATACGCTATACTTTTCTGCTGGAGAACAAAGACTAGTAGAATTATGTAAGCTAGAGACTACCCCTAAAGCATTCTTACTTCAGGGATTGCAATTGCATACGCTTGACCATAGCGTAATACACGACTGCTTCCAGATTACTTTCGATAGTGGGAGTACATCGGTAGCTGGCGCTTATAGTTTCGACCTAGTGAGTGACAAGGGTATAAAACTTATAAGCAATATTGTCATAGAGCCAGGTGCTCCACAACATACAATTCCAAGCTTTATAGGCCCTAAGACAATTAGTTTTAAAGATGAACGAGGAGCAATGCTCACTGTATTTCCAGTAGATCAATACAACAACCCAACTAATAAAAATGGGGTAGTAAACTTTAGCTCGATTTCAGATATGAGTAGGAAAACTCAGAAAAAACCTGACTCAGGCACCTATTCTGTATATGATTTGAATACAGACGGGGAGGAGAAAATACTGATGGGAGCTTCTACTGAAAATGCGCATACTGAGGAGCATCAAATACGAGTACTTACGGGATGCCCCAAAAATATAGAATTAAAAATAGCGGAACTCTTTCCTGTTGCCGATGGGCGCCAGTTTTTTAAGGCAGAGACGAGTATCATGAGAGATGAGCTAGGGAGAATCATTGAGAATGGGACATTCGTAGTATTTAATACTTTGAATGATAGAAATCAATTGTACTCCCAAAATCAAAGTATGGTCGTAAGTGGTATAGCATCCACTTGGATCAAAAATCCAACAAAGCCAGGGAAGTATACCATACAAGCTTCCGTTTGTGGTGAAAAAAGTACCAAAATAGATTTGGAACTAGAGGCCATCATAGCCAACTTACCCTATACATGGAAAGAAAATGACCTTACCGTAGGGCCTATCTCGAGTGTTTTAGGTCAGCTTATAGCGGATGGTACGTTGATCAGTTTTATTACTTTTCAAAACGATACGAAGTATCAATTATCCAAAGAGTTAAACAATGGATATGCTAGTTTTAATCTAAGCGATTTATGGGCTCAAGATAAGGTCAACTCGGGTAATATTGAGTTATATGGCATACCATTTCCGGTGGTAAAAAGTGAAGAATGATATCAGGAGCAAAATCATACCTATATCTCATATTGTCACTGGTATTGATGTGCATCATGATATGGCTAAGTTCTAGTTTGATCGTATATTTTAAATCAGGAGCAGAGCAAGATCAACCACGGTTATTAAGAAGTCAATATGTAATAGATGATTTACCTGAAGTAAAGTGGACTGAGAGCAAAGAACAGGACGTGTGGACAGATTTTATCAGAGATGAGGTAGCAAAATCTTACCTACAATCTTGGAAGGTATTGAATCAAGCACATTGGACCTTAGATTGGTCAAAGATGGATCGTTTTTTTGATGAAGCTTTGATCGAAAAACTTAAAGAAAGTGCTCGTGTTGAAGCACAATCGCTTAAACGAGTTTGCCTCCAACACAACCTTTCACTGAAGCACCTAAGTCTTGATTTGACCGTTGCCGTATTTGAGGACTTAGCAGTGCCTTTGATACAAGAACTAGTCTTACCAGATGGTAGTTTGGTTTCTAGTACCGTATATCTTGATTTACAAGTAAAAATGGTCCTTCAAGACGGCCAGTGGAAAGTGTATAACTGGCATACACTAGATCAAAAACTGGATGTGTCAAAGAGTGCAAAGGATACCTTATTTTACAATAATCTCAATCTTGTATCTCAAATAAAAGGAGTCAATTATTATCCGCAGAAAACTCCATGGAGAGACTTTTGGACTCACTATGATGACAACGTTATCGAGAAAGATCTTGCTCGTGTAAAGGAGTTGGGATTCAATACTGTCAGGATATTTTTACCTATCCTAGATTTTGGAAGGAATAAAATTGACCTATCTAAAGTCAAAGACTTGGATCATTTTATGAATACTGCTCTTACTCATGATCTAATGGTTGTACCTACACTATTCGACTTTCCGATAGGATTTGATCTATGGCATTATCCTAGCTATTATCGGCAGTTGTATTTTTTTACGGAAAGATATAAGGACCATACTGCATTGTTGGCATGGAACCTAAAAAATGAGCCTGATATTGATTTTCTATACCATGATCGGGAGTCTGTTATCTCTTGGTTGAAGACTTTTATTCACCATTATCACCAATTGAATAATACGCATCCACTTACGATAGGGTGGGCTAATATAGAGAACACCAAATTTTTTGCTGATGATCTAGATTACCTTTCCTTTCATCACTATCGAGATGTGGATGAAATAGGTGAATATATGGAGATTCTGGAGCCATATAATAGAAAAATCGTGATTGAGGAATTTGGTTTTCCATCGGGAAATAATCCAGTACGATTGTTTATGAATACAGAAGCCAAGCAATCTGCTCACATAAATAAGGTCGTACAGCTTGCAAAGAACCATAATCTTGGATGGATGGTCTGGACTTTGTACGATTATGATCAAGCACCCCGCTCAGTATTTGGTTGGAAACCATGGATACGGAAAGATCAAAAGCATTTTGGTCTCCTTAATAAAAACGGAAATCCTAAAAAAGCCATGTTGAATTTAAGTGATCAGCTATAATAGTAGCTTAGAAAAAGAACATAACAACTATGAATATTGCATTAGTCAGTCCTTATCCGCCGAGTAAAACGACCCTCAACGAATACGCCTACTATATGGTAAAGCATCTAGATGCCAACGAACGGGTCACGTCTATCACAATACTCACGGATGAATTACCGGAGGGACAACAATATGGATTAGAAGACGACCTGAGTAAAACTCGAATCAAGATTTGTTGGAAATTTAATAGTCTCCGTAATGCGCTATCGATCCGTAAGGCACTGAAAGAACTCAAGCCAGACGCAGTATTATATAATCTGCAATTTTTAAGCTTCGGTGATGCCAAAGTGGCCGCTACACTTGGCTTGCTGAGCCCTATGTTAGCCAAATGGCAGGGTATTCCTTCCGTAGTACTTTTACACAATATCATAGAAACGGTAGATCTTGATGAAGCTGGTATTACTCAGAATCCCATTATGAAATGGATCTATGGGAAGTTTGGTAATATGATTACCCGATTGATCTTACAAGCGGATAAAGTAGCATTTACCATACCTAAATATCTGGATATTATTTCTAAAAAATATAAGGTGTCTAACCTCGTACATATGCCTCATGGTACGTTTGAGATACCTGATGCACCAGATTTTCATATCCCTAGGAAAGGAGCAAAACGCATCATGACCTTTGGAAAATTTGGTACCTATAAAAAGGTAGAGTTGACTATACAGGCAGTCATCAAGTTGAGAAAAAAGCTCCAAATACCAATAGAGGTTATCATCGCAGGTACAGACAATCCCAATGTAAAAGGATACCTGAAATCCATGGAGGATAAATATGGCCATGAAGGGGATATTACATTTACGGGATATGTGCTAGAAGAAGACGTCCCTAGAATATTTAGAGACTGTGATGCGGTCGTATTTGAGTATACGAGCACTACAGGCAGCTCGGGGGTATTACATCAAGCAGGCAGTTATGGAAAAGCGACGATTTTACCAGTATTGGGAGACCTTAAGGACTTGATCGAGGAAGAAGGGTATCGAGGTGAATATTTCGAGCCCAGCAATGTAGATAGCCTAGCGGACGCCATCGAAAAAGTACTCGTGGACGATAACCACCGTATAGCACTGGAAAAAGCCAACTATGCTGCTGCTGCGCAGCTTTCTCTAGCGGTCATTATGGATCGATATATTGATGTTTTTGAGGAGATAGGGTAGTAATTTCAACGGCACAAATAATAAAGCTTATAGTCTTTGATAATCTAGTAATGGTTAGAATATGTTTTGACCTAATCTAGTTAAGTCCTTTTTATCATCATCTTACCAAAATGATACACCATCATACAAACCAATAAACTAGACATAGTATAGACCTGCATATCGATGACTTGTCTGAGTGAATCATGAAACCAATAGACTAAAGAAAGTTGCACCACACCAGCGATCAAAGAAAGCGCTACGGGTATATAATTATCAAGGCTCATGTGGTAATATGCAAAAACATTGGCACAGGCAAAAATGGTAGTAGACAGTGCATACAACCAGAGTAAAGGTGCTGCATCTATAAAAGCATCCCCGAAAAGCATAGTAATCAACCACTCTCCTTGGAAATAGCAAAACCCCGTCACGATCAAACCTCCGAGTAAGACTAGCCCCAAGGCTCCTACGAATAAAGCAGTATGACTTTCTCCTTTGAGCTCTCGCTCTATCACCTTAGGGAACAATAAAGTCACAATCGTCCAAGTACCGAAATACACGATACGTCCTATCAATGCAATCGAGGTATAAAGTCCTGCTTCTAGTTCTTCAAAAAAATGTTTGACTAATAGTACATCACAGTTATTGATCAAAATCTGACTGAGTTCGTAAAGGCCAATGGTGATCAAGAAGAGTACCACGGGCTTATAATGGATACTCGTAGGAGTAATCTTGGCAAATTGTGCCTTGAGTTGTGTATATAAAAATGCAACCACAAAGGAGCTCAAAAAACCTATCCCTACGATCAATATAGCAAATGACTCTAGATGAGATTGGAATACATATAACCCTCCTATCGTAACGAGCAGTCGGATTAGCGTCTCGATCACAAAGGTCCAAGAAAATATTTCGAATGACTGCTTCCCCTGAAAATATCCACGTCTACTACATAGTAGTAAGTAAAAAGGTACACCAGTGAATATACATATCAAGGCACCAGAACCATCCATATGGAAAAAGTCGGCTATTGGTCCAGACAGCAAAAGTAGTATTGCGGTGATGACTAGGGATGCGATCATCACCTTTCGATCATACCATTTCTGAAATGCTTTTCGATCTTCTTGACGTTTAGCGACTTCCTTAGCAGAGGCTAGTTGTATGGCCACTCCTACAAATGATAATACCAAAACGAGTGTCGCTAATATCCCAGCTTGAGCAAATAGCTCAGGGCCTAACCATCGACCAAGGATCAAGTTGAGGCCGTAGTTGAGAATGTTGACCACAGTAATGGCAACAAGTGTAAATATTCCTTGAGTTGTTTCTTTCTTAGACATAGCTCGTATTACACAATTGATGGTTATCTATGATCCTGAAGTATGGTAAATAATAGACTTCCATATCCTCTTCATTAGACAAGAGCAAGATACAAATCTTGTTATGTAATAAATTGGTTTACAATTGAATATATTTTATATAATTTTATAATGTAAAAGCCGATTCTATTTTTATCGCTTATCAAAGACCATTATGCTATCAAGGTTGAGTATTATTATCGTTTGTACACTTCTTCAAGTGCAACTGTGGTCTCAAGATTATACCGAGGGCTTCGAGTATTTAGAGCAAGGAAAGTTTGATCAAGCAGAGTCATTTTTTCAAAAATTTATTGATCAAGATTCTAAAGATAAATCGGTAAATCTTTGTTATGGTAGGGCAGTGGGCTTGAATGGAAACCCGCAAAAAGCTGAATCCATCTTTTTGGAGATGCTCGATCAATATAAAGGCGATTATGAGCTAAAACTCAATTATGCCGAATCTCTGATGTGGCAAAAAAAATATGAACAAGCTGAGAAATCATACCGTAAACTGGTACGTGAGGATAAGCAAAGCTTTGCTGCTAGTTTAGGGTATGCCAATGCATTGTCATCGGTCAGAAAATACGAAGAGGCTGCATTACAGGTAAAAGAGGCGTTGGACTTAAAACCCAATAATGCTAATGCCATGGTCTCTAGAAAATATATTTTGTTGGGTCGGGCAGAGCAATTAAAACTAAGTCATCGAGAACAGGAGGCAAACTCATTATTGAAGCAACTTGCGATGGAATATTCCAATGATAAAGATATTCTGATTGCCTTGTCGTATTTGCAATTGGATTTACAAGATTATAAAGCAGTATCAAGCAATATCGACTCATTGCAAAAGTATTACCCACAAGATGCAAAAGTATATCAGCTTGCAAGTAATAGATATATGCGGTTATTGAAGCATAATCATGCTCTTGAGAGTTCTCAGGAGGCTTTAGATCATCATGATCAAAACGATAGCGCTTTGGGTAATGCGCTAATAGAACAATACGTAAATACACTTATCGCCAAAAAGGATTATAAAGTAGTTGATATCCTCATTGACTCACTATCACAACATGATAATTCTAAGCAGCTTTCGCAAAAACTAAGGGTGAATCGATTATTGGCCGTATCTGATTACACAGGGTTAAATTCTATTATCAATTCAATAACGGAAGGAGAATACCGACAAGAGACTAAGGCTAGAATGAGTCTTCAAAAAGGTAATCCTTGGCAAGTTGACAGGCACTTAGATAGCCTCTATAGACTGAATCCCCAAAGTGTATTCCACTATTATTTTGAGAAAGAGCTTCAAAAGTCTTGGTATAATCAGCTAAAATTTGATTTTCTACATCTAGAGGATAATGGAGACAATGTGGTCAATCAGTTTAGCTTAGATTATGAATCACTGAATCATAATAGGTGGCAGTTTATTTTGGCATATCGCCTACGTGCATCGGAGCAAAGTGAGTTGCTGAGTGCCAATATGCAAAATATTTTAGCGGGATTGAGATATCGATTTTCGTGGGATTTTAGTGCGGAAGCATCTATCGGCTACGCCTTTGCAAATCGTAACGATAAGGCACAATTATCGGAGATTATTTATAAGCTAAAGGTCAAGAAAAAATTCTCTGAGCGACATCACATTTCGGTATCTGGATTGAGAAATTATTATGATTATAACGTAAGTCTCATCGATAATGAGGTTTTTGAAGATCGTTTTGGACTGGAGTATTTCCGAAAGTTCATCAATCAGTTTGGGATATACACCAACGCTGCATTTTCTATCCTTTCGGATGAAAATACAAGCAGCAATATCTTTTTATCGCTCTTTAGGGATTTTTCAGAGCTGCCCTTGATTCAGTCCGGGGTCAATGTACAATGGTTATCCTATGCAGATGCTCAACCACTATATTTTTCTCCATCAAGCTATACAGGAGTCGAAGTTTTTGCAAAATTTGATAATCGATTTCATCCCGTAAAGCGCTGGATATATTCGATTACAGGGGCTATAGGCATACAAACTATCGAAGACCAGTCAAGCCAATCTACCCAGCGATATGAATTAGAATTTGGCTATAAGCCTAACTACAGAAGTTGGGCCATGATTTACTATCGCTTCAATAATGCCTCTTCAGCAACTATTGCCGGTTTTCAGGCAAGGAGTATAGGGTTGAAGGGAGATTTGAGGTTTTAGTAAACTAAGTCCAGATTTAATATCTTATTTAATCTTACAAGAAACTTATTTTATTTGTTTTCCTTTTGGCTGAGAAGTAAGACTCTTGTACAATTGAAGGAGTTTAGAGCACGGTCAAATTGCTTGTCTCAAGATTTGTTGAGTATCATACATTTGATTGATTATTCTTTTACTTACGTTTGCTGATAACTTGAATTTAGGACATCAATCTGCTATAGTGGGGAGGAAAGGTTCGAAATTCAACATTATATTATTGATATTATCTTATCCCAATTTGAAAGTTATTATCTAACGTTTCCTTGTCTGTAATAT
>JAHDGW010000030.1:17055-17946 GCA_020631635.1 Saprospiraceae bacterium | reverse complement strand
CATATCAAAGAAAGTAATCCTTCTACGCAGGTGAAGGTTTTTGATAGCTATATAAAAAAGACTAACATAGATACTTTCCTCGAGAAGATGGATATCGTTATTGAATGTACAGATGATATCATGACTAAATATTTAGTTAATGATTATTGCCATCTAAAAAACATTCCCTTAGTTTATGGAGCGATCTATAAGTATGATGGTTATATATCACTTTTTGAAAATCAGGAGCAATCGAGTATCCATCTTAGAGATATATTTCCAAAACCAAATCTCGAAATACCATCCTGCTCAGATGTTGGCGTATTTCCTACAATAGCTGGGATTATAGGCCTGTTTCAAGCTAATGAGGCATTGAAGTATATACTTGACATAGGTGAAAATTTGCAAGGACAATTACTTAGTTATAATGCACTGAATAATTCCCAACTCAAATTAAAGCTGAAGAAAAATTTTCATAAAAGTATAAAAGAAATATACAGTTCATCTTCTTATCAAACTAAGTTATGCAATACTAGTAGAGAGATTTCATGGATGGAGGTTCAAGCGGATCAAGAGACGTACCAGCTTGTCTCTATACTCAAGGATAATGAGCATCAAGATATTTCGCTAGATGTTTTGCGAGTGGATATGGATAGTATCATAAATAATCAATATGATTGGAGTACTTTGACTAAAACTCCTGTTTTCTATTGCTTAAGCGGTCAGAGATCAGCCAAAGTAGTATCACATCTCCAAGAATATTTTCCTGACTTAGTAGTATTTAGCTTAGCGGGAGGATTGAAAAAAGTAATAGACTAAGGTCTTGCATTTACCCAGTAAGATCCGTCTTTCAGAAATTCTTTTTTCCAAATTGGCACGGTCTCCTTTAAAGTATCAATACAATATTCGCAA
>JAHDGW010000030.1:6132-17045 GCA_020631635.1 Saprospiraceae bacterium | reverse complement strand
AAGAAAGCATTTTTTCGATGATGAGTAGATACTGCGATGATGACCGCCTTTTCTGTTATACCTACATGACCTTCGCGATGATGAACGGATATGGCCTGCGTAGTAAAATATTCTTTTGCAAGAGTACAAATCTTTTTAAGTTCTTGAATAGCCATAGATTTATATGACTCGAAATTAAGATGAGTTACCGTATTCCCTTTATTATGATTACGTACGGTACCTACAAATATACATATACCGCCGCAGGTGTTATGTACGACGTGATCATAGCATTGGTCAATAGAGAGCGCTTGATCTAGTATCTGTATATCAAATGATTTATCCACCGCTTACAGGAGGTATGATGGCAATATGGTCAGTCGCTCTTATAGCTTGGTTATCATTTGCATATGATTCGTTGATAGCTACCATATATTGACTGATATTTTTAAACTCTGAAAACTGATCCTCCAGATATCTCCTCAATTTCTCAACAGATGTAATAGCACCTGAGGGCGCTTGAATCTCCGAAGCACCAACGATATCTTTCGCTATACCAAAGCACAATATTTTCATAGCAACCAATTTAATATCAAAAATCTATAAAGCAACCTTAATCCTACGATTAAAATTAAAAAGGCTGAGATTAGTCTGATAGTTTTCGCTGTAAATTGAGAAATACTAAAGCGGATACCTATCTGACCACCAATGAGTACAGCTAAGAATAAGTATAAGTATTCGTATCTAAAATCTATACTAATTTCATGTAATTGACCCGCTAATCCAGCTACGGAATTTACTAAAATAAACAGAGCGGTACAGGCAGCTATAGATATGGCTTTGGACCACTGAGTTATATGCAGTATGGGTGATAAAAATATACCACCACCAATACCTACTAAGCCTGATAATAATCCTATTGCACCACCCAAAATAGTATTACCGTACACCGGAATATGCAGCTTTCGATCCCTAGGCTGTGCTATCATAAAGGTGGCCGCTAATACCAAAGTGAAACCGAGAAGAATGAAAAACGTATCTTCTTTCAATTGGACTTTTCCTCCAAGATAAGCCATGGGTATACTCAGTATTATGATAGGCCATACATTGATATGATCAAACTTCCCAGCTCGATAAAGTAGAATAACTGAGCCTGATACCACTAGAATATTACAGATAAGCGCAAGTATCCGTAGTTGATCATGCCCGATAAGTGTCATGGATAATAATGCCAAATAGCTAGACCCACCTCCAAATCCTGCCGAGGAATAAGCAATGGCGATAATGAAAAAAAGAAAGGTCAACAGGACTAGAGACAAATTGAAACTATGTTTATTTTAACTAATGATCTAAGCTATTGAAAATTATTTAGTCCTTAGTTACCTCATCTAATTATCAGTAGTAATACAAATTATTCACTAGCTTCATCAATTCAAATGGTATGATTAATTGTGAAAGAAATACGAACCATAATTACTAAATATGATGAGTTAAAACCTCAAAAAATATCCATGGCACTTGCATCCGTTGTGGGTGTAGAGCAGTCATCGTATCGTCGTATCGGAGCACGTATGCTAGTCAGTAGTAATGGTATATGGGTAGGAGGTATTTCAGGTGGGTGCCTAGAAGGTGATGCGCTAAAAAGAGCTCAAATTGCCATCTATAAAAACGAATGTTCTATAGTCACTTATAATACGCTGGAGGATGATCAAAATGAGATCGGAATAGGTCTTGGGTGTAGTGGTAAAATTGAGATATTATTTGAACCAATAGAGCAGCAAGATGACCAAAATATTATCGAACAACTAAGGAGCCTGGTAGATAGTACATCGCCTCATGTGTTATTAAAAATGATAAGCCCAGATTATAAAAGGAACCTCGGAAAACACTGCATGGTTCCAGAAAATAAGTGGACTGATATACCTGAGCCTTTTAGACGCCCCTCGTTACTTGAGGCTATCCATGATGCTTTCCGAAAAGGTAGACCACAGGTGCTAATTGCTGATAAGACAAAGCAAGAAAGTACGATACTGGTCGAATACATTCGGCCAGAGACCAATATTGTGATCATCGGGGATAACTATGATGTAAATGCACTTATAGGATTAGTCAAAGAGCTAGGGTGGAATATATATGTAGTCGGGCGGCTCAAAAAGATGAATAAATATGTCGTAAATCATGCAAAGCAAGTCTATGAGTATGAAAATATAGATGCCGTTCCTTTTGGTAATTTTACTGCATTGGTCATGATGACTCATGATTACAACTGGGATTTGAAATTACTGCCCAAACTTAGGGAGAAGGAGCATTTTTATTTTGGGATATTGGGTCCTCGTAAGCGATTGGATAAACTTTTGTCTGAACCAGAATTACAACACTTGAATCTTGATGAAAAACTACATAGTCCTATTGGACTAGATATTGGAGCAGAATCACCGGAAGAGATTGCTCTAGCTATATGTGCCGAAATAACAGCTGTAATGAGATCACGTAATGCAGGATTTTTAAAAAATAGGAAAGGTAGTATCCATTAATATCGGCTTATCTATTTTAATTCAATAATTTTCTTGTTAGCGAATCGTACTTTTATGCAAACTACAGCGTCATGCCTCTACACTTCAAACCATATCTCAATAAGCCATCTTCTTATAAGGGCG
The DNA here is from genome assembly GCA_020631635.1 of Saprospiraceae bacterium. Taxonomy (GTDB): domain Bacteria; phylum Bacteroidota; class Bacteroidia; order Chitinophagales; family Saprospiraceae; genus JAHDGW01. The sequence continues at coordinate 14,409 of JAHDGW010000030.1, read as the reverse complement.
GGAAATCACTCTCAGAGGTAAGTTCTGACAAAAAGATTTATAAACTTTCATCTAATGAAAATCAATTTGGAAGTTCACCTAGAGCAATAGCGGCTATGGAGTCTAGCCTTCAAAAGTTGTCTCTCTACCCAGATCGTACCGATCATAGATTGTGTCAAGCATTGGAACAATTTTATGGTGGTACGTTTACGGCAGAGCAGTTTATTACCACTAATAGCGGAGTCGCAAATATTGAAATGATCATGAGTGGTTTTTTAGAAGAAGGTACAGAGTGCATCATCTGTAATCCTGCCTTTGGTGCTTACGATGATTTTGCTAAGAAATTTGGTGCTAGTGTCATCGACATTCCATTAGTTGGAGAAGATCTTCATCTAGATGTGGAAGCTATTTTATCAGCAATCAATGATCATACGAGATTAATATTTGTAACTAGTCCCAATAATCCAACCGGTACTTATATCCCTAAATCTCAAGTAGATGCACTCATAGATGGAGTGCCAGATCATGTGGTTGTGGTGTATGATGAAGTATATTTTCAGTTTGCTGATGCCGAAGACTATATTAGGGGAATACAATACGTTGTTGAGGGTAAGCATGTGATAGGAGTCAATAGTTTTTCTAAAGCTTATGGTTTAGCTGCACTCAGAGTAGGGTATTCTTATTCAACTCCTGAGATATCAAAGTATTTGCGCCAGTTACAGCGGCCATTTATGATCAATGCCGTATCTATGGATGCAGCGATAGGTGCATTGCAGGATCAAGAATTTATCCATTCTACAGTCAAGAATATTCACCAAGAGCGAGATTACTTGTATCGGCAATACGATCGTTTAGGTATTAAGTATTGGAAAACTCAGGCCAATTTTATACTAGTAAAGCCTACAATGCATATAGCTGAATTTGAAGAAACTCTTTTTTGTGCAGGTATTATGATACGTGATGCGGGGCCATTTGGAGCACCTGGTTGTGCTAGGATCACTATAGGCACTCGCGAGGCTAATGAGCTATTGGTAAAGGAGCTTGAGCATATGTATCCAAATAAATAATATAAATGGTATAATACCAATTTTTCTATTCATGTAATCGATATAGCACTGGTTTACTTGGTGCGGCATCAAGCTCAAGATCAGGGATCTGAATATTGAGTAGGTATAGACCATCTACGATACCATCGGGGACAAATATCAATTCTGTAATGGTACAATGGCCTCGTGTAGTTGTCTTATTTTCTTGGCTTATACCCCAAAAGATATGATGTGCTGTTAGTTTTCCTTCATCTACTTCTCGATCTACGGAAGGTAGGTCCAATAATAGATGCTGAATATTGAGTGATACAATATAGGTCATCGCATCTGCAGTGATGTAGCAAGGGTTAGTGCCAGAATAATCTTGGTGTAGTTTGGTTTCTTCATTAGGTAGAGTACGAATGACCAAGGCAGGTATATCATGATCACTGATCAGTATCTCAAGCTGCTCACGATCTATGACTTGATCGCCATTATCTAAGGTTTTAGGTACTACAGATATCAAAGATGCTATATGATGATATGATTTTAGTTGATTATTGATCGACTCTTGATTTGCAGTGATATGCCCTAAACATTCAGTATGAGTTCCATGACCGTGAGGGTTGAGCTGTACATCATAGAAGTTGATAGGAGCACCTTCTTTTACAGACCCGATAAAGTCTCCAGATACATAAGGTTTGGCTGCGTATTGTGTTGCATAAAAACATCTCACGGCGCCGACAGCAATCGATATAGGTAGCGGTTTAGATAAGTTGCAGCGATACTCAGTTTGCTTATATGTCAGCTTTATCTTCATGATAAGCAAGACTTTAGAGTCTCTGCAAATCTAAATACGTCATCAAAACTATTGTACATAGGAGACGGCGCTATTCGGATTATATTAGGCTCTCGCCAGTCCGATATGATGCCTTTTTCAGAAAGTGCATAAAAGAGGGACTTATCCGCATGCTTTACTTGGATAGATAGCTGACACCCACGCTGTGCAGGATCGCGAGGAGTGATTACCGTCACGGTATCACCCTGTATTTCATCCATGAGTTCTTCGAGGTATCCAGTCAGTAGTATTGATTTTTGCCGCAAGGCTTTTATACCTACCTCGTCATATATACGAAGTGATGCCCATATGCTAGCCATAGATAGCACGGTCGGGCAACTCAGTTGCCAAGCTTCTACACCATACATGGGCTCAAACTTATCTTTCATTAGAAATCTAGTTTCCTTTTTGGTGCCCCACCAACCTTCTAGTCGAGGGATATCATGGTCATCGGCATGGCGCTCATGTACAAATGCTCCTGCTAAACTGCCGGGGCCAGAGCACAAATATTTATAATTACACCATACTGCAAAATCGCAGCCTGTATCATGCAGTTGTAGATCTTGATTTCCAGCTCCGTGGGCGCAGTCAAAGCCTACCATGCAACCATGCTCATGTCCCCATTGAGTGATCTGTTTCATATCAAAATACTGACCCGTAAGATAGTTGGTATTGCCAAACATAATGAGCGCAGTCTGTGATCCATATTTATCGATTTGTGATTTGATATCTTCTGATCGAAGTATAGATTCACCCGCTCTTGGCTTAAGTTGGATCAGACATTCGTCAGGGTCCAATCCATGAAATCTGATCTGAGAAGTGACCGCGTAAATATCCGATGGAAATGCTCCAGATTCGATGATAATTTTATTTCGATTGCCTCTGGGCCTGTAGAAAGATATCATCATAAGGTGTAGATTGACCGTCAAGGTATTCATGACTACTACTTCATGATTTTTAGCTCCTACAATATTAGCGGTAGCCTTGGTAAGGTTTTCATGATAGCTTACCCAGTCATGTTTTGCTTGGAAGTGACCTTTGACGCCTAGTGATCCCCAATCATCTAGAACCTCATTGATCTGTTTTTTGGTTGTTTTGGGCTGTAGCCCTAGAGAGTTGCTGCATAAGTAGATCGCATCACTGCCATTAGGTGCTTTCGGAAAGTGAAACTGTGATCGATATGCTGATAATGGATCCTGATGATCGAGTTCTTGAGCTTTTTGTGAAAGTGCTGATTGCATCTATAATGGGCTTGCTAGTTAGAAAATTGAAAACTTAATTGCTTCTTGATCTCTTCTGGTAATACTGGAAGAGCAGACCGTGGGATCAGCAATGTGGATATATTATGAAAGTCGGTAAAGATCTGATGAGTCTTGGCAGTCTTAGCAAGGTAATCATGACCTGATGAGCCGCCAGTACCTATTTTGTTACCCAACATACGTAGTACCATCTGTGCATGTCTATATCTCCACGTAGTCATGAGATCATCGATATTGATCAGGCTAGTGAGCAACTGAAATGGTAAATGTAGTATGGGTTCATCACGATATAGATTAATAAAAAGCGCTGCTAGTGTAGCCTCATAAGACAATCTCTTTTGACCATTTTGCACCATGGCTTTATGAGCGTCTTTATCCAATACAGACTGGAAATAGCTATCTGTGCCTCCTACCATTTTAGACCTCATTTCTTTTTCTTTTTCACTGAGGTAGTCTGATTCTTGTATTGATGTCATTTCTTGAGTCAACATACCTTTTACAGCTTGACTATATACACTGACGAAGTCAAAGTTTTTTAGTTTTAAAAAGGGTGTTCGCTCCAGCCATTGTTGTATAAGATCATAGAGTGTTCCGTCTGTATAAATGCCCTCGAGTACTTTTTGTTGCTCCTCTGGAAACACAGAACTATATTTGGTATTATGGTAGGTCATGCGTTGCTCATCAGGAAGCCCAAGCATACATTCAATGGCTCTAAACTGAAAACTCTGAAAGCCAGATGCTGGAAATAGATATGCTCTGAAATCCAAAAAATCTAAAGGGGTCATTGTCTCCATGACACCTATCTGTTCTACTAGGAGCTTCATGACTTCCTCTACACGATTGAGCCTACTCACGGCTACACCGATATTGCGCTCATCCACCTTATTATCTTTAAATAGGATGATAACAGATTTTAGTTCATGCAAAATTTGTTTGAACCACAGCTCATACACTTGATGGGTAATGATGAATAGCATCTCTTCATGAGCAGGTACTTCAAGCTCTGCACTTCTCAATTGTTGAGCGCCAAGTATTTTCTGAAGTTCCAAGTATTTTTGATAATGTATAGTGGAGTACTTACCTTTTGATTTTGTCATATAGCTGGTGTGGGTTCTGCGGTTTTTGTATAAATATGGCTACAATCTACGCATATCGATTAGGATTGTGAAAAAAAATTTATGGCTTGCTCGATGTTCTTTTTTCTAGATGGATTGGTTTATTTTAAGGCTAATTATGGAGCTTACACTACTCATGTCATTCATGTTGGCTAGCGCTACACTAGCTATTATGCCTGGTCCTGATAATATCTATGTTTTGACAGAGAGTATTACCAAGGGCAAACGAAATGGAGTATTGATATCAGTCGGACTGTGTTCGGGAGTACTCATACATACCTTAGCTGCGGCAACAGGGCTATCTCTTGTTATCCAAAGTTCTGATGTAGTATTCTCTATCATTAAGTACTTGGGGGCTGCTTACTTATTGTATCTAGCCTATCAAGCTTATTTTGATCAACCGATAGCGGTCGATACTTCAGATCAGACTCCCATTTCGGTACTATCAAATTTTCATTTGATCAAAACAGGCTTTGTGATGAATGTACTCAATCCCAAGGTGACTTTATTTTTTGTAGCTTTTTTACCTCAGTTCATCACTACTGATGGATGGTCGGTAGCTATTCAGCTTATTCTACTAGGTGTCGTTTTTATGATCATCTCTTTATTGATATTTTCGGGTGTAGCTTTACTTGCGGGTAGCTTGACTTCCTATCTACGAAGTCCTCGTTTTTGGATATATACTAAGTGGATTAAGATTGTAGTATTGGTGGGCTTGACTTTGATGCTTTTGTTTTCTGGGCGTTAACTTATTTTACTAAGTGATATTTACAAGATTGCAGAAGTTCTAAATTATTTGCGAGGCAATGGAAAAGTTGATTTGTGCATCCATGGCATTGAATAACTTCACCCCAACATCTTCTCCTTCATAGCCTTCACGTCATGGTATATAGTATCTAGTTTATGCTGAGTGGTGTCTATGATAAGCTCCTTAGATATCTTACTATGAAACTGCCAAATCTCCAGTACCTGATCATAGTCAATAAGCTCTTGTGGATAGTCAGGATTGAGTGATATGAGAGCGAGACATCGCTTATCTATGGCATTATGTATCTGTTTGATACGTATACCATCAGGGTCTACGATGACATAGATGTGGTTATTCTTGACTTGAGTGATATTCTCTACGGCTTGCGTGATGATCCACTCATCAGGTAGGATAGTGGGAGCCATGCTGAAGCCCTCTACTTGGAAACATCTAAAGGTAGCGTTGCGATATTCAGGTATAGGAAATGCAAAGGCGGGTAGCTGCTCATGAAACTCCGTATTGTTGAGATTGCCCGCATATCCGGCGGCAGCCTTTTGATTGACCATCAGTATATTTTCAAATCCAGAATTATCTACACTTACCACACTTGGACTTACTTCCTTGGCCCTAGGGTCGAGGTATTTGCGATCGCTTTCACCATAAAGCCAGAGTGGATTTACATTATAGTCGCTGAGTAGTCGCAGTACGAGCTCTCCGGTCAGTTTGGTACGACCACGTTCGTATTCTGTGGTCGTGCTTCCTACTCCTAGTTGTTGTGCAAATGACGATTGTGTATGTCCTAGCTCTTCACGTATTTGCCGTAGTCGCTGACATTGTATCTCAAGGCTCATATATGATAAATTTATAAATATTACATATTTTAGTAATAATTACCAATAAGTCGTAAATATTCTATTTATTTGTAAAAATAACTAATTAAACCCAGAATATAACTAGATGAGAGCCATTCTACATCTTGATTTAGATACCTTTTTTGTGTCTGTAGAGCGATTACTCGATAGTAGGCTCAATGGTCTACCCATATTGGTAGGAGGTACTGGCAATAGAGGTGTAGTATCGGCGGCCAGTTATGAGTCACGTACTTTTGGTATACACTCAGGCATGTCGATGAAGATGGCACGTCAGATGTGTCCTGAGGCTATTGTGATCAAGGGTAATGCAGGTACTTATACCAAGTACTCCAAGACGGTGACCGATATACTCAAAGAAGATGTGCCTATCCTCGAGAAAGCCAGTATCGATGAGTTCTACGCAGATCTTACAGGGATGGATAAGTACTTTGGTTGTTACAAGTTTGCCTCAGAGCTACGCAGTAGGATTATGAGAGAGACAGGGCTACCTATATCTTTTGGATTATCTACCAATAAGACGGTCTCTAAGGTAGCTACGGGAGAAGCCAAACCAAGTAACCAGATCAAGATCGATAATGGTTTTGAAAAGCCATTTTTAGCACCGCTTTCTATCAAAAAAATACCCTCGGTAGGAGATAAGACCTTTCAGTCTCTATGTCATTTAGGTATCAAAAAAGTAGCGACTGTACAGCAGATGCCTATCGAGATGATGGAGTCTGTATTTGGTAAGCACGGCAGATCGATATGGCTCAAATCTAACGGTATAGATAACAGCCAGATCATCCAATATCACGAACGAAAATCAATATCAAGCGAACGGACCCTTGGTAGAGACAGCACAGATGTACATCAACTAAAGACAATCATCAGAGCTATGGCAGAAAATCTTGCTTTTCAGTTACGCAATGGTCAGAAATTGACTTCGTGTATCACCGTTAAGATTCGATATTCTGATTTCAATACACATACCAAGCAGGCACATGTGCCCTATACTGCCGCTGATCATAAGATCATCCCTAAAGTATTGGAGTTATTTGAGCAGTTGTATGCTAAGCGACTATTGATTAGACTGGTGGGTGTACGATTTAGTAGTATGGTGTCTGGTAACGACCAGATGAGCCTTTTTGAAGATACAGAACGTAATGCTCGCCTATATCAAGCCATGGATGGTATACGTAACAAGTACGGAGGCAGGAGTGTATACAGAGCCTCTACATTTGGTGCACGATCGATAGGTAGCATCTCTAATCCATTCAATGGAGAGCCACCGATTGTATTGGCGCATAGGTCAGCATAGGATATTGGTTAGGATCTATATGGACAATAATCTTAGGATTTAAATAAGCATTCTACTTTTTCTTCTCGAATGTAGCCTGTCTCGCCAAATGTGGAATGACGTATAGAAGTTCTCGTTTTTTCATCTCGAACGTAGCTGAGAGATCGTTTAAAGTGAAGTGCAAATGAGAAGAGTTGCGAGAAGACCTTAGAGTAAAAGAGAGTAGTGATTATGTAGAGCTAGTGGCTCCGATCTAAAAGATGTCTCCACAAGGTCGACATGAAAAGGAGTTTTGATTATTAGTTAGAGGCTATCTAGATAATAACCCTATAAGGTAAATAGGTCTTCTCTTTTTTTCATCTCGAATGTAGCTTGTCTCGCCAAATGTGGATTGACGTATAGAGGTTCTCGTTTTTTTTCATCTCGAACGTAGCTGAGAGATCTTTTAAAGTGAAAACAAAAGTGAAAAGGAATAACAAAGAAGTCTTAGAGCAAGTAATAATAGTAATTAAGAAAGCTAGTGCTCCGATCTAAAAGATGTCTCCACAAGGTCGACATGAAAAACTGCCCTTTCATCTCGAACGTAGCTCAGAGATCTTTTAAATTGGGATATCAATGATTATGAAATTGATGGCTTCATAAATTAAAAGATACCTCCACCCGCCAAGTCGAGACGGACAAGGTTGGTATGAAAAGAAACTATAATTTGAGCAAATGCGAGACTATACCTTCTATGTATACATATTGACCAATCCAGCTAAAACAGTCCTCTATATTGGATTCACCAATAATCTTACACAGAGGCTACAGCAACACCTGGATGGTCGAGGGATCTTAAAGTCCTTTACTGGAAGGTACTATTGTCACAAGCTCATCTACTATGAAGTATTTCAGTATGTAAATGAAGCAATTGCAAGGGAAAAACAACTGAAGAAATGGAGCAGAAAAAAGAAGGAAATATTAATCAATAGAGTGAACCCCGGATGGAATGCGCTAAATGGTGAGTTTTATATCAATGATGATGAATAATACCTCCATCTTTTCATCTCGAACGTAGCGGAGAGATCTATTAAAGTGAAAACAAAAGTGAATAGAATAACAAAGAAAGTTTTAGAGTAAAAGAGAGTAGTGATTATGTAGAGCTAGTGGCTCCGATCTAAAAGAT
>JAHDGW010000030.1:2470-6032 GCA_020631635.1 Saprospiraceae bacterium | reverse complement strand
GTCTCCACAAGGTCGACATGAAAAGGATCTTATTATAAAAATAACAACAAACCATATGTGTGGACGATACGCAGTAGTCAGTAAACTAAAAATCATAGAAAAAGAATTTCAGGTAGATATATCTGAGGTGTTAGATCGCTTTACATTCAATCCTAATATTGCACCAGGTGATGATGCATTGGTGATCACAGATGATGCACCAGATCAGGTACAATTATTCCAATTTGGTTTTACACCGCATTGGGCTAAAAAGAAAATGTATGTCATCAATGCCCGTAGCGAGGGAGATCATAACAAAGAGAATCAAAGCTCTTATACCGGGGCAAAAGGTATCATCAGTAAGCCAATGTTTAGAAAAGCCATACGACAGCAACGCTGTCTAGTGATAGCAGACGCATTTGTAGAAGGTACGACTACCCATAAGTTGAGTGATCCATACTTAGTATATCGAGGAGGGAATAAGAGACCTTTTGCAATGGCGGGTATATGGGATGAGTGGACTGATGTCACGACGGGCGAAATCACAAAAAGCTTCGCAGTATTAACTACAGCTCCTACACCACTAATGCAAAAAATACCTCATCATAGGAGTCCGTTGGTATTATCACAAGATGCTGAAAAACAATGGCTCAATAGAGATGCGCCGCTAGATGAGATTACCGCAATGCTCCAGCCATTTGATGATACAGACTTCAACGCTTACCCGATATCAACAGCTATAAAATCGGGGAAAAATAAGTCTATTGATATCCTCAAACCCAAAGGAGATCGCCTACGCAAAGAGTACGAGCATGTTTTTTATCAAGACTTAGAGCTACAAGGTATGGGAGAGACTACAGCTCGCAAAACAAAACGAACAGCTAGACTTATTTTAAAATCACAGGATGCTTTTAAATAATCATAGTTACTACTCCTTAAGATACGGTACATTTTCTGAAGAAGATTTGCTACAGCAAGCACATGCACTTGGGTATAGATCTATTGCGCTTACGGATATCAATAATACCTCCGCTTGTCTCAACTTCATGCGATTGGCCTCAAAATATGATATTGACCCTATCATAGGTATTGATTTTAGAAATGGAGTAGACCAGCAATATATAGGATTAGCAAAGAGTAATGATGGCTTCTTACAACTGAATCGTTTTTTATCTAAGCATTCGCATCAGAAGAGTAGGTTTCCAGAAAAAGCACCGTTGTTGGAGGATGTGATTATAATTTATCCTTTCAAAAAGGCATTAGAACTCAATAAAACAGACTTCCGAAAAGATGAATATATAGGTGTCTCTTGGCAAGACTTGAATAAAGTAAGGTTTACCAATCTCTTTCAGCAACTGGATAAAATCGTGATTTTACAGACGGTGAGTTTCCGCCACAAAAGAGACTTCAATACCCATAGGCTACTGAGGGCTATAGATAATAATGTGCTATTGAGTAAGCTTAAAGTAGAGGATCAAGCCAGTGAGGAGGATGTCATGCTGAGTAGGGCCGAGCTAGAAACTAAGTTTAAGGAGTTTCATCGGATAATCAACAATACGGATCAGGTATTGGCACAATGCAAGGTTTATTTTGATTTTTCTAAGGATAAGCAACATCAGAATAAAATCCTCTATACCGATAGTAAAGAAGGAGATGAAACATTGATCAAGCAGCTGTGCGATGAGGGACTGAAGTATCGTTATCCTATAGTGACCGATGAGATACTCTCAAGAGTAGCTAAGGAGTTGGATATGATCCAAAAGATGGATTTTGTACCCTTCTTTTTAGTCAATTGGGATATCATACGATATGCAAAAAGTAAAGGGTATTTCCATGTCGGGCGGGGTAGCGGAGCCAATAGTATAGTGGCTTATCTACTCGGCATCACAGATGTAGATCCTATAGAGTTAGACTTATACTTTGAGCGATTTATGAATCTCTACCGTACGAGCCCACCGGACTTTGATATTGATTTTTCATGGCGAGATCGTGCTGATGTGACAAGGTATATATTTGAGCGATTTGGTGATAAAGGGCAAGTCGCTCTATTGGCTACCTACAATACATTCAAGCATAGCGCGGCGGTCCGAGAGTTGGGTAAAGTATTTGGCCTGCCCAAGCATGAGATTGATAAGTTGAGTAAAGGTCAGTTTCGATACGAGGCATTGGATAAGCTATCTAAGTTGGTGATCATATATGCACAGGAGTTGGACGGAAGGCCCAATTATCTGAGTATACATGCAGGAGGCATCATCATTGCAGAAAAGCCTATCCACTATTTTACAGCGACAGATTTACCACCAAAGGGATTTCCTACTACACAGTTTGATATGGTCGTGGCAGAGGATGTGGGTTTGTATAAATATGATATTTTGGGGCAACGTGGTCTTGGTAAAATCAAGGATGCGTTACAGCTCATAAGAGTCAATCGACCAGATGCACCAGTCGTAGACATACATGATGTCAAACCTCTTTTTAGTGATGCTAAGATCAATCAGCTCGTGAGTCGAGCCAACTGTATAGGCTGCTTTTATGTAGAATCTCCGGCAATGAGGATGTTATTGCGTAAGCTTGAGGTAGACAACTATCTTGGGCTTGTGGCCGCAAGCTCTATTATACGACCGGGAGTAGCGCAGAGTGGTATGATGAGAGAGTACATACTCCGCCATAAAGACCCATCACGACGTAAAAATGCACATCCTGTATTGCAAAAGATTATGCCAGAGACCTATGGTATCATGGTTTATCAGGAAGATGTGATCAAGGTAGCGCATCACTTTGCGGGACTAGATCTAGCAGAGTCAGATGTACTACGTAGAGGGATGAGTGGCAAATATCGATCACGAGATGAGTTTGAAAAAGTACGACAAAAATTTATTTCCAACTGTAAAGAAAAGGGATATAGCAGAGAGACCACATTTGAGATATGGCGACAAATAGAAAGCTTCGCAGGTTATGCGTTTGCCAAGGGTCACAGTGCATCGTACGCAGTAGAGAGTTATCAGAGCCTGTATCTCAAAACCTACTATCCATTGGAGTATATGGTGGCGGTGATCAATAATGGTGGCGGTTTTTATCGTACAGAGTTATATGTACATGAAGCCCGCAGGTGTGGTGGACACATCCATGCACCATGTATCAACAAAAGTCATTTTGAGACCTGGCTCTATGGCGATGATATATATTTGGGTTTTCACCTTTTACATAGTCTAGAAAGTAATGTAGCACTACGGATCAAACGAGAGCGGAGGCAAAATGGAGAGTTTAGTTCATTCGATGATTTTCTAGATCGAGTATCCATATCGATCGAGCAGCTGAGTATACTGATTAGGATCAATGCATTCCGTTTTACGGGGCTAGACAAAAGGTCATTACTTTGGAAAGCTAATATGAATCTCAGTAAAGCTAAGGTGCAGGAGCATCAATCTTCACTATTTAGATCTGCGCCGAGGCGGTCATTTTTTTTACCAAAATTTGAGATTCAAGACCTAGAAACGAGCTTCGATCAGATCGAATTACTGGGCTTTTCGCTCGGTCATCCATTCGAATTATTAAGAGATACACTGCCAGATCATTTGCTCTT
>JAHDGW010000030.1:0-2460 GCA_020631635.1 Saprospiraceae bacterium | reverse complement strand
AGCGAAGGATTTTTGCCGATATCAAAATAAGAATATTACGATATATGGATACTTGATATCCATCAAGAATACAAGTACATCCAATAAGAAGCGTATGCAATTTGGTACTTTTTTAGACTATGAGGGCGAGTGGATTGATACGGTACATTTTCCACCAGTGGCAAAGCAATATCCTTTCAGAGGTAAAGGCATCTACAAGCTAATGGGTAGGGTAGTGGAGGAGTTCGGTTTTTATACCTTGGAAATATCAGGTATGGAACGCATGGCCTATGTGGAGGATGTACGATTTGCGGTAGCAAGCTAGAGAAGCGAGTATTTATAAACTAAAGAAGTATAATATTTAAAACTCTCAGTTTATCTTATTTAATTTGTACTCCGTAATAGTACGAGTTACTTTATTTATGAAATGAGACTATAGCTCAGTTGGTTTAGAGCGCTACCTTGACAGGGTAGAGGTCGTGGGTTCGAATCCCCCTAGTCTCACTAATTATTCTTTTCGGGATGTAGCTCAGTCCGGTAGTTCCGAAAGCTATCGGAACGTCTGGGGTTGGTAATCAAAAAACGCTTAGTATAATTTGAAGGGGTAGATAAAAATAAAAGAGATTATATTTTCAAAATATTGTTAATTTCGCGATTCTATATTAATCGGGATGTAGCTCAGTCCGGTAGAGTACTCGTCTGGGGGACGAGTGGTCGCAGGTTCAAATCCTGTCATCCCGACCATGTATTAGAAACTCATTAGATTAGTCTAAGAGCCTATTCTAGGCTACTTCATATCCATATACCATATTTAAAAATTGGATATTGATCCATGATCACTACCATTAATCTTTATATTAAGCATTTAATCGAATACTAATATATATCTTTCTATATGGAGATGTATTTGTAGTCATATAAGTACAAAAGCAATAGATATGAGTCAGAGAATAGCCATAATCACAGGAGGAGCCAACGGAATTGGAAAATCGACAGCACTGCAGTTGGCCTCAGAAGGGGTGCATGTTATAATTACTGATATCAATGCTGAAGCCGGGGATAAGCTCGTAGAAGAGATAGTAAAGACAAATGGTTCTGCAGAGTACCATCACATGAATGTTGCCGATCAAGAGGAAGTGTCTAAAGTAGCATCGAAGGTCAAAGAAACTCATAAGTACATAGATTATGCAGTCAATAATGCAGGTGTCGGTGGCGTCATGGCACCTTCTCATGAAATCAAAAAGGAAGACTGGGATCGGGTGATTGATGTAAATATGTCGGGAGTGATGTATTGTCTACAAGAGGAGTTAAAGTTAATGATGGAGCATGGAGGGAGTATAGTCAATATAGCATCTATTGCAGGACAAGTGGGTTTTCCTTATTGCATACCATATTCGGCAACTAAGCATGCAGTCATAGGGATGACTAAGACAATTGCGATGGAATATGCCCGCCATAACATCCGATGCAATGTGGTATGCCCTAGCTTTACAGAAACTGATATCATCACAGATCTACCTGTTAAGATATTAGAGTTTTCTAAAAACTATCGTGTACCTATGCGTAGGCATGGCAAGCCATCAGAAATAGCAGAAGCAATAGTCTGGCTACTGAGCGATAAAGCATCCTACATGAATGGCCACGTCATGAATGTAGACGGTGGCTATTCTGCAGGTTAATATCTTACTTGATTACTAGATTTTTGAATCCACTGGGAACACCAATTTTCCCATCGACAGGAGTAATAGTAGTTCCATCTACTACAGCTTCTTTGATCTCAAAAGGGAAACCAATGCAATCAAGAATATAGCTTTGAATTTTAGTCTGATATGTACCTTGTATCGTTTGGTTTAAGGTAACTTCATTTGCAGTACCTATTAATTCTATGCTTGACTTTCTATAATCTCCAGACTCATAAGCATAGCTAGTATGATCATCCTCATAGTACTCACTTACTTCAGTGGTGGTGCCATAATACACCTTTAGAGTCACTTCATGGATCTCATGCTCTCCTGTATACTGCTGTACTGGGTAATGAGGTATCACGGCACCTGCTTTTACGAATAATGGTATTTCATCTATAGGGGTCGCAATTTTGATATTTTGCTGTCCTTCCATCTTTTTATTATCAAAGTAGTAGTACCAAGTTCCTCTTGGTAGATACATGTGTCTTTCTTCAGAATTCATCTGAGTGACTGGACATACTAGTAGATGATCACCGCATAAAAACTCATGATCACGGCTTATGGTCTCCATATCACTCTGATCATAAAATACGATAGGTCGTAGCATCGGAGTACCATCGTGATGATACTGACAAAATGAAGTATAGATATACGGTAGCAACTGATATCGCAACTCTACAAATCGTCGAAAAAGATCAGTATATTCTTTACCAAATACCCAAGGCTCTTGATCTCCATGATGACCTGATGAGTGAACTCTACAAAATGGATGGAATATACCCAAGGCTATCCATCG
>JAHDGW010000398.1 GCA_020631635.1 Saprospiraceae bacterium | reverse complement strand
TAGGTGTATTCGCAGCCATAGGAGTTATATTTTTTCTACTATTTGTAATCGTTGCTATTTTCAGTAGTGGAGAGACATCTATAAAGGATCACTCCATATTAGAAATTGATCTCAATCATATGGTTACGGAATTGAGTGACAATGTTGAAAGATCGCCTTACAATCTAGAAATACAAAAAGCGATTGGTCTAGTTGATTTTCAGGCATTGCTCAACCATGCCAAGGATGATAAAAAAATTGAGGGAATACTTATCCATACCAGTTCCGCATCCGTGGCACCCGTCTCACTTGATGTGATGCGCCAGGCTATTGCAGATTTCAAAGAAAGTGGAAAACCAGTATATGCTTACTCTGACTACTATAGTCAAGGCTCCTACTATCTTGCATCCATCGCCGATTCTGTATTTATGAATGTAAACGGGATGATAGATCTCAAAGGATATGGAGTTATGATCCCACATTTCAAGAAATTGATGGATCGAGTTGGACTTGATATGAATATCTTCTATGCGGGTCAGTTTAAAAGTGCTACCGAGCCATATCGTAGAACGGATATGAGCGAACCAAATAAAAAACAAACACGAGAATTTTTAGATGAAATGTGGACTATGGCAAAATCTAATATCGGTATAGCGAGAGGGCTTGCCGTCGAGCAAGTAGATGCAATAGCTCAAAATTATGACGGCAGAATGGCCAGTAGCGCTTTAGAAAGCGGACTGATCGATGCGATACTTTATAAAGAAGGTGTAGAGGACATCATCAGGAGTAATACTGATATTTCAGATAGTAAGATCAACTATGTAGACCTCAATGAATACAAACTAAAAACGAAGATCAAAAATTCAAGAAAATCGGATCGTGTAGCCGTCGTACATATGGAAGGAACGGTCACTTATGGCACTGATAATAAAGGTGCAATCACAGAGCAGAAATATCCAGAACTCATCAGAAAACTGAAGAATAACAAAAAAATAAAGGCCGTAGTACTACGCGTCAATTCTCCAGGTGGTAGTAGTATTACCTCCGATGTCATTTGGAATTCGATAGAAAAACTTAAAGAAACTGGCAAACCCGTCATTGCTTCGTTTGGTGACTATGCCGCTTCTGGTGGTTACTATGTAGCTTGTGGTGCCGATACCATAGTCAGTATGCCAAATACACTTACGGGGTCTATCGGAGTATTTGCAATGTTGCCTAATGCTACAAAGATGCTTAATGAAACCATCGGGATTACTTTTGATACAGTAAAAACCAATGACCTTTCAGTTGCATTTCAACCCACTTACAACTTCTCTCAAAAAGAGAAAGAAATTATGAATGAAAGCACCGATCAAGTTTACCAACAGTTTCTAAGTCGAGTAGCAGCGGGAAGAAACATGAGTATTGATAAGGTACACGAGGTGGCTCAGGGAAGAGTTTGGACTGGTCAGAAAGCACAACAAATAGGATTGGTAGACGTATTGGGAGATCTTGACGATGCAATAGAAATTGCAGCGACAGCAGCTAATTTAGAAAGCTATTCTGTATCCCACTACCCTAAAATAAAGCCAGATCCAATCGAAGAATTGCTCATAGCATTTGGTCAACAAGCATCAGTCTCTGAGGTAATCAAGATTTCTGAACAGCATAAACAGCTCTTAGAAATATACGAAGGGATGAAGCCCTTCTTGGTCGATCATGGCAAGGCACAAATGATGCTACCTCTACATGTACAATGGGATTAAAAGTATAGATCGTACAAAGCATAATTAACTAGGATTCAAGTGGTCAGTACGACCCAACTTGAATCCTGTGTTGAACAGGATCGCCTACTCTCCCCAAGACAAGGCCTAGGAAAAACCAAATAAGATTTTGTGATATTTATGGGGGCATATGGAATGACGTTTACCTTGCTTAAGATCAAATAGATATCCGTTGATCTGCTCGTCTTTAAGCGCCATCGGAAGTCGATTGAATTGTAGCGCTACAGCGACCATAATTGATCAAAACACTCTGTGAGAGTCCGCCTAGTATGACTTTTTGTTCGAGTAGTCCATACATGGTG
>JAHDGW010000397.1 GCA_020631635.1 Saprospiraceae bacterium | reverse complement strand
CTGAGCTATAACTCTAGTTGAGAAGCTTGCTTACTTACCCAATCTTCACGTTTGGGACCAATGATGAGGGCTATTATCATATTCAAAGGTTTCGATCCATTGTAGACCTATTTTCTTTAATATTTTATTGGAAGCGATATTGTCTATATCCGCACCACCATAGATATCATTTAATTTCAAAGTATTAAAACCATACTTCATTGAAGCCATAGCTGTTTCTGTTGCTATTCCGCATCCCCAAAATTTCCTCTTTAGGCGATACCCGATATCATAATAGGGCATTTCCTTCCTAACCTCGGTTTCATACTTTAATCCTGACCATCCTACGAATTCGTTTGTGTTTTTATCAATAATAGCCAATCGCCCCAAGCTGTATTTCTCATACTGATCTAGTATATAGCGTATGATAGATTGCGCTTCTTCTATCGTTTTTATAGGCTTATTACCAAGATACTTATGCACTTCAGGGTCTGAGTCAAGCTCAAAAATACCATGAGCATCCCCTTCAGTAAAAGCTCTCATGACTAGTCTGTCTGTTTCAATCAATATATCCATACTGCTTTTTTTTAGATGCTAATTTCTTAAAGCTACTTTCATTTTGATACCACTCTTTGCTCTAAGAGTAATGCTAGGCACTACCTGTATTGGTAAATCTTCATTTAGTGTAAAGCTAAAATCTTTCAAAAGTCTCGATACGATAAGCTGTAGCTCCATCATAGCAAATTGCTGGCCGATACACAGCCTTGGGCCTCCACCAAATGGGAAATAGGTATATGCCTTTATGGATTTTAGTTTTTCACGAGCAAATCGATTAGGTTGAAATGTATAAGGATTATCCCAATGTTTCGGGTCATGATGGACTCCGTATACATAGGCATTCACAATTTCATCAGTTGTAATGTTTACTCCGTCAAAATGATCAGGCTCTAGGGCAATGCGGTCGATCATCCATACAGGTGGGTATAATCTCATGGACTCCGATACCACTTGTCGGATATAGTCATATTGCATTAAGGTCTGTAATCTATCATTAGGGTCAATACTTTCTTTATTGATTTCATCAAGGACTTTATGTTGATGATCACGATGTTGGTCTAATAGGTAAAAAGTCCAAGTCAACGCATTGGCTGTGGTTTCATAACCCGCAGCAAATAATACTAAGCACTCATCTAGCAACTGTTGGTCCGTCATGCCTTCGCCATTATCTTCATATCTGGCGGCAAGGAGCATATCCAATATATCGCCATGTTGTTCTTTGGAGCTTTTACGATCTTGAATGATACCGGTCACGAGATCGTAGAGCTCTTGTGCGATGATGCTATTCTTACGATCTGTACCGCTTATTTTTCGCCACCATGCCAAAAAAGGCTGACGTACTTTTTGGATAATAGCTTCTTGTAGATGATCTACTTTACTCCCAAATTGCGCTATCTGATCATCATCTATCCCGACGCTAAACAGTGCTTTTGATACTATACGTAAAGTGAGATAGGACATCTCTTTAAGCATAATGATCTCGTGCTCTCCCGATAGTACTCGCTTTTTTAATCTCTCAACATAACGACCTACTTCGACCTGCATAATCTCCACAAAGGAATCCAATGCCTTTTTATGAAATCCAGGTTGGATCAATCGACGTTGTTTTAACCAATACTCGCCATTAGAAGTCAGCAGACCTTTACCAATAAATGTGGCAAGATGCTCCGTTTGTAGTATTGATTTCTGATAGTTTCGAGCACCCTTCTGTAAAATATGCTTAATAAAATCTGGATCTTTGGTTATGATAGCTTTGGTCATTCCTCCAAGATTTACTCTGTAGCTATCATCTTCAAAATCTATAAAAGTATCATCAATTATGGGTATTGGATTTGTGGCAAACTTCAACAGGTTGCGAAGTACTTGTAGCTGAGATACTTTTTGGAGACGGTCTTTCATTGAGATTTACTTCTTTGTAAGTTACGCCCTAGCTAACTTATCTTACCTTAATATAGATGACTATACCCAGATACTGAACAAAGATATCTTAGATCTACAACAAATCACTACTTATCGT
>JAHDGW010000396.1 GCA_020631635.1 Saprospiraceae bacterium | reverse complement strand
ATAGTATCAAAGAAGATTTATATATCAAACAAATGATCAAGCTTTGTCATTAGAGAGGAGAGATTTCTCGACCGACTACTTATAGGATCGGTAGTCTAGACCAGAGGTGCGGAGCGCTTCAAAGTCGTGGCTGAAAACCTAGAAGATCCCGATCTCAAAAAATTTTATAAAATGCTTTGGGTCAGTGAAGCCAAGCACGGTCATATCTATGTAAAGATGGCGCTAAACTACTTTTCAGAAGATCAAGTGTATCCAAGATTGGCATGGTGGGTTGAAAAAGAATCAGAAATTTTGGATTCCTGTGAAATTAGACCTGCGTTACACTGATTCCCAGGACATCATGTTTCTTTTTCGCATCTTAAGGAGCAGTCCCTCGGGGCTTACTTCTTCACATTCTAGATAAACGGAGGCCACTTTTAAGACATCAAGATCACTGAATCCTTGATCGCGCATATGATGTAAGTATTTCATAAACCAAAATGCATCAAAGCGCTGGAAAAAACGTTTTTTAAAACTACTAAAGGTGCTCACATTAGATTTCAGCTCATCTATCTTCTCATCAAAATTGGTAATCTGTAGGTAATTTAGCAATTCGTCATGCAATCCTACTCGCCAAGACTCAGCGCCCTCATATATCATCTCTAATCGCTTCAGTAATGGATAAAATATAGCATATGAGTCAGGATTGTATGTATGATACTTAAGGTCTTCCGTGTCAAGTAATTCACCCATCGCTCTTCCTGTCCCAAATGGGACTCTAGCTGATACTCTTGTGGATGGATATACCGTAGTTGCATTACAGTCTACACAGTAGCCCTGCGCTATAAATTTTTGTAAAAAGTAAAAATCTTCACCTGCCTTGCGGGTATTCATTCCACCAAGGGATATATATTTTGATGCTCGTACAGCCATGGAACTGCCTACGGTATGATATGCAAAGGGTAATCCGATATCTCTCTGAAACTGCAGGTAAAGTCTGAGATGTAATTCATATAAAATAATCGAAGCTAAATTAGGATCCGAAGGCATTAATGGATGCGAAAATTTAATCGAGGTAGCATGGATATCATTACCGTAAAAAGTGTTTTCTATAGCCTTGAAATAATTAGGATCGCTCGTACAATCTGCATCATAACAGCAAATGATCCCATCTCCGCTTTCCGTATTGAGCAATCTTATAGCCGCCTCATCCATTCCTATTTTTCTAGCAAGTCCTACCCCAGCCTTTTTCTTAGGAAGATCAAAGGCTTTGATCGTATGAATAGGAAATCTACCATTCAGATCAATGTAAGACTGTAGAAAATCTAGCTGTGTATCTATTCTTTCTTTGACCTCTGCACCAGCATACTCAGGATAATTTACGACTACAATGACTTCTAAGCAAACTGAGTATTCTACATGAGCAGCAGTAATACTTTCAAGCGCTAGAGTTAAACGAGGTTCATCATAAGCGGGTATAACAACGATCATATCAGAATGAGGATCTATCTCGTCTAATATTATTGCCTGTTTGAAATATCCAAATCTATCTAAATACTTTTTCATCCTTCGTCAAGGATACTGAAGAATTTACTGTTTGACAAGTCGATGGAACATAGAATATCCAGAATCATCTTGAACCAAGACCATATACACTCCATTTTCAAGAGAGCCCATTTTAATTAATTGTTTTTCAGTGCTATTTTCAAAGACTCCTTCCGTGATGAGAGCTCCACTGATATTATAAATTTTATATTGA
Source organism: Saprospiraceae bacterium (assembly GCA_020631635.1). Taxonomy (GTDB): domain Bacteria; phylum Bacteroidota; class Bacteroidia; order Chitinophagales; family Saprospiraceae; genus JAHDGW01. The sequence continues at coordinate 317 of JAHDGW010000396.1, read as the reverse complement.
TAATACCCTTTTTGAGGTATCTCTACGTACACAAAATTCTGATGTACAGGGTTGGGGAAGATCTTGATATCATTTGTTTGATTATTTGATTTTCCGGCTACGTATTGGATATTTGAGTAGTTAAAAGAGCCATCTTGATCCACTATTTTTAAACGATAATAACAATCGCTTACATAAGCATCTTCATCTACATAATTGTACCGAGCTAGCTCATATTGATTGTGAGCGGCTATCTGTGCTATCTTATCATATTCATCATTATCCAACGATCTCTCGACAACATATTCATTCACTTGGATTTCATTTATGCTAGTCCA
>JAHDGW010000395.1 GCA_020631635.1 Saprospiraceae bacterium | reverse complement strand
TAAAAGTATCATCCGAGTCATCAGAAGGCGTACCATTGTTGTTACAAATGATATTATCACTGGATACCATGATCATACAATCATCAGAGCAAGTAGGAGGAGGTGAGACAGATATCATATCTGTACAAGCTGCGGATCCATTATCTGTAAAGTTTACATTTATGACGCCACCTGAAATCGGATATGGTCCAAAAGTTAATGAACTTCCATACGTTCCGAAAGGATTGCTAGAATCATCACTCGTCCAACCAGAGCTGGTGTTTGTTCCCGTTATGGTAACATTAAAGGTAAACGTATCATCAGAGGGATCTGTTGGGGTGCCTCCATCATTACAAATTGGAGTTGTTGTCATTGCCATTATTTCACTCACTTCAACCATCACCTCCGCAGTACTACTACAATTACCTGAATCATCAGTCACTGTGACAGTATAGGTTGTTGTCGTTGTAGGGGAGTCCATCACAATAGCATTAGTGCCGAGTCCATTGCTCCATTGATAAATGCCACCTCCTGTCGCAGTTAAGGTTACTTGATCACCATTACAGATTCCATTATTTGGATCAGCTGTTGCGGTAGGCATAGGAGGTACTCCAAGTTCAACAATCACTACCTCATCAGTATCAAAGCAAGACCAATCAATCACAAATCCAGCACCAGTCACTTGACTTACGGTAATAGGAATCAAATAGATTTGATCACTACATACTTGTGCTGGATTAAATGGATCAACATAATCACCATTGTTGTTAATTTCATTTCCGATAGGGTCGAAGGTCTCGAGTATAGCATCTAGGGCATTAGCATTATAATATGCTTCGGTCATTGGAAGCACCGGTGGATCACAGAATACTAAAAATCCCGTTGTGGCCGTTCCATTATCGTTTGGTCCCGCATCAAAGGCCGTTTGATTCCATGATATGGTATTTTCTAAAGCGATTCCATCATTTTGGCAGGCAAACCCATCCATTGATGTGCCTTCTAGAGTAGCTGTACAATTTGAGCCATAAGAGTCGATACAAATAAAATCAGGTATAAGGCTACCTGTTCCGTCCAGTCCGCATAAGAAATCAGGAAGGTCATATGTTACGCATAAAGTATAGGTTGCCCCTGAATTTAAGCCGGTATATTCTGGATTAAATCCAGATCCAACTCCGTTTGCATTAGAAGTGGGATTAGGGATGATATTTGCACAGTCTCCTTGTGCCGTTAATTCCCAGGAAATATTAATACATCCAGGAATAGAATTTTGTATTTGATTTGCAAAACCCAAAAAGCCAGATCCATCTGCTACAGCTTCAAAACAATTTGTAAATGATCCTGGACCATATATATCGCATTCAGGAGTCCAACAAGATTGATAATTACGATCAGGATAAGTTGCTACCGATCCCATTCCGGGTTCTGTACAAGGTACAGTACATGTTCCACATCCTCCAGATCCTCCATTGGCGTTATATAAATAGACCCATGTATCTGCTAGGGTAAGGCAATCTGAGGATGTAATGGTGATATCTACACAAAAGCTATATGTCGTACTCGGAGAGAGGGTATATTCTTGACCATGCGCTGAAAAATCTGCAGAACCGCTGCTTGCTATCTCTGTGGCACAACCTGCTTCATAAACATGATAGACCCGATCAAAAGTACATTCATCAGAAAAACCATCGAATTCGTAACCTAAGGCATGAACAAAACCAACACTAGTTTCGGTAGGTCCGGTAGTATAATTATAGCATAATTCATAAGTAGCGCCATTAGATACGTTATAGTTTGGATCAATATCATACTGTGCTTGGGTATCGAAAGGATCATTGTAGGCATTTTCAGCGTCAGATGAGCAATCCCAATGCATACCACCACAAATTGGGTCGGTACAATCACAAGGTGGGTCGAGAGGAGGTACACCGACAACACATACCGTAATATCAGTTTCTTCTCCAGATGGGGTGAATACTTCTGAGTCTTCCATATGCGTATATATTCTGATATAGTAAGTTTGCCCTATTGTCAAACCTGTAGCATTAATAGTTTCTGAGTCTTGTCCTCCCGTAAAGAAATCATCTTGACATTCTA
>JAHDGW010000394.1:1300-2076 GCA_020631635.1 Saprospiraceae bacterium | reverse complement strand
TGCTCTATAGGCTGATGTGTAGGACCATCCTCTCCTACTCTGAAGGCATCATGCGTCCAAAGGAAGATCAATGGTGTTTCCATCAAGGCCGCTACACGGATCGCTGGTTTCATATAATCAGAAAATGCAAAGAAGGTAGCACATACTGGTATCACTCCACCATGCAATGACATGCCCGTCATCAATGCCGCCATAGTCAACTCTGATACTCCCGCTTGCAGGAATGCTCCTGAAAAATCACCTTTCTTGAAGATGGTGGTTTTCTTCAGGAATGCCTCTGTCTTATCAGAATTACAAAGATCGGCTGAGGAAACAATCATATTTTCACAATGATCTGCTAGGTATGAAAGTACTTGTGCAGATGCATTTCTGGTGGCTGCGTTGGACTTCTGTGGAATACTTTTCCAATCAATATTTTGAATTTCTCCAGAGAGAAATCGCTCGTACTTAGCCGCTAATTCTGCATTGCTTGCTTTCCAACTTGCATAAGTTGCTTTTGTCTTTTTGGCTGCTTCTCTTTTTTGATCTAAAACCGTATTGATGTAACTTGAGACTTCACCCGTGATCTGAAAAGGATCTGCGCTATCTGCACCGAGGCCTTTCATGGTTGCTTCATAGGAGGCCGCAGACTTACTCAATGGCTTACCGTGGAGCTCTACCTCTCCCTCATATAGACTACCGTCTTCTTTGCGTACGCTCTTGCCCATCACTGTTTTACCTATAATCAAGCTAGGCTTATCGGTCAAAGCAATAGACTCATCTAATGCTCTTCTGAT
>JAHDGW010000394.1:0-1288 GCA_020631635.1 Saprospiraceae bacterium | reverse complement strand
CATCGTGATCATTACCATCTATAGTAATTACATGCCAGCCCCAAGACTCATATTTCATGGCGGTATCTTCATTCATCACGTCACTCACGACTGATGATAGTTGGATATCATTAGCATCATAAAACATGATCACATTGCCCAAACCCAACAAACCAGCAATACGACCAACTCCTTGTGAGATTTCTTCTTGCACTCCACCATCACTGATATAGATGTACGACTTATGAGCCGCAACATCACCAAATCTGGCTTGCATAAAGCGTTCTGCGATAGATGCTCCCACTCCAAAAGCATGACCAAGACCTAGTGGACCGGACGTATTTTCAATTCCTCGCTTGACATCTAACTCTGGGTGACCAGGAGTCACACTACCCCATTGTCTGAAATTTTTGACATCATCAATACTATAGTTACCTAAAATACATTGGACTCCATACAGCATGGCAGACATGTGCCCTGCATCTAAGTAAAAACGATCACGACCTGCCCAAGTCATATCATCTGGATCATAATTCAGATATTCTGAATACAGTACCGAAACGAAATCTGCCCCGCCCATAGGACCTCCCGGGTGACCAGAACTTGCTTTTTCAACCATCGAGGCTGCTAATACTCTAATATTATCTGCTACTGCTAATGTAGAACTCATAGTATTGGTTTTAAGTCCCACAAATTTGGATAATTATTATATCATATCACTAAATATGACTGGGAATTTGTGGAGAAAGATTGTAGTAAGCTTTGTTACCCTCAATAAGTTCTATTCTTAATCAGGCCATAAAATCAAATGTGTTTTATTCAGAACTGATAATAAACTAAAATTTGTCAAAATCATTTAATAAGAGGTTGTCAGATTTTCAGCATGAACTCTTTGTACATAGCAACAGGCATCATCCCAAGTTCCATTCTTCTCTGGTCTAGATGCTCTGGATCTTCTGTATCCGCTAGCTCTACCGTTTTACTCCTGTAATCGTTTCTGTAATCGACTCTATCAAATTGAGTTCCGTACAATTGTTTCTCACCCCCATTCACTTTTATCCTATCATATAAATATGCATAGCTCTGAGCATCCAAGTCTCCTTCTTTTACAGCATTCTCTATTTTGATAAGCTGAGATTTTTGCCACTCTTTATCTGCATCGGCATGTTGTATAATATAGAATGTACCATTCATGGCATCTTTACCGACCAACTTTCGAGTGGGGAAACCATATTGGTCAAAAATCTCATTTAATCTCAATCGCCCAATATCATCAGTATATGTCATACCATCAAGATCAATCGTACTC
>JAHDGW010000029.1 GCA_020631635.1 Saprospiraceae bacterium | reverse complement strand
AAGCTTCTTTTTGGTGATTCTGCTCTTATACTGAATACATCTTAAATTAGTTTGAGATCTATCAATATTATAGGGATACATCCTATTTAATCTTTACTTTATTGTTGGACTTCACTCGGCTAAAATCATATATTTACTAGAGTACTAATTACAATCATGATCCAACTTAATATTCAAGATGAGTCTTCAAGGCTCAAGGCCGTCGTGCTAGGTGATGCCAGCAGCAACGGCCCTACCCCAAGCCTCGATGAGGCGTATGATCCCAAATCAAAAGAACATATCATAGCAGGCACGTACCCTCGGAATGAAGACATGCTTCTTGAAATGGAGGCATTCAAAAAAGTCCTAGAAAAGTATGAAGTAAAAGTATACCGTCCCGAAACAATTGAAAATTACAATCAGATTTTTTCCAGAGATATTGCATTTGTAATAGACGATTGCATCGTACTTTCTAATATTTTACCAGAACGAGAGAGAGAAATAGAAGCAATACAGTACCTTCTTGACCAAATAGATGAAGACAATATCATCATTCCTCCTGAGGAAGTACATATAGAAGGTGGTGACGTCATGGTCTGGAATGAATATCTTTTCGTAGGTACATATACTGGGCTTGACTATCCAGATTATAAGACGGCAAGGACCAATGAAGCCGCAGTTAAGTTTTTGGAAGAGACTTTTCCAAATCGTATTGTAAAAAGTTTTGAACTCAGAAAATCCAATGAAATAGCGAAAGAGAATGCACTCCATCTAGATTGTTGCTTTCAACCTTTGGGTAGAGACTTGGCAATATTGCATCCCAATGGATTTTTGGTAGCAGAAGAATATCAATGGATACATGATCACTTTGGTGCCGAGAACGTATTTATCATTGATAAAGATGAAATGTATGATATGAACTCCAATATCTTTTCTATTGCTCCCGATGTAGTGGTTTCTGAGCAAAACTTCACTCGACTCAATCATTGGATGAGAGCTAAAGGAATTACGGTAGAGGAAATTCCATATGCCGAAATAGCGAAGCAAGAGGGCCTTCTACGCTGCTCTACTCTACCCTTATTTAGACAACCCAAAAATATTTGACGTTTTACCGTATGAAACAAGCGACTAATACCATCTTAATGGTAAGGCCGATTGGCTTTAGAATGAATGAAGAAACCGCTGTCAACAATTACTTTCAGCAAGATATCAATACTGCAAATACTGAAATTAATAAAAAAGCGCAGTCTGAGTTTGATCAATTCGTTGATAAACTGAGAGCAAAAGGGATAGAAGTCATTGTAGTACATGATACTCCTAGTAGCGATACCCCAGATTCTATATTTCCCAATAATTGGGTATCTTTTCATGATGACGGGACGATAGGTCTCTACCCTATGTATGCCGAAAATAGACGCAAAGAACGCCGTAAAGATATCATCCAAATCTTAATGGATAATGGTCATCAAGTGAGCAAGACCCTAGATTATACCCATTTTGAGCTGCAAAATAAATTTTTAGAGGGAACGGGAAGTATCTTAATGGATCGCGAGCATGGTAAGGCCTATTGTGCTCTCTCTGGGAGAGCTGATGAAAGTCTATTTCGCTCGTTTTGTGAGGATTTTAAGTGCGAGCCTATTGTATTTACTGCTTACCAGACTGAGGGTGATAAACGGCTACCGATCTATCATACCAATGTGATGATGTGCCTTGGAGTGAAACTCGCTGTGATCTGCCTTGATTCTATAGATGACATCTCAGAACGAGCACTTGTCGTCAAAAATCTCGAAAAGGATTATGAAGATATCATCGAAATCTCGGAGGCACAAGTACATCAGTTTGCTGGCAATATGCTACAAGTAAAAGGTAAAAATGATGAATTGTATCTAGTCATGAGTACTTCAGCATATCGATCATTGACACCAGAACAGATACAAACGATAGAAACAAGCTCAAGCATAATCCATAGTGACCTCGAAACCATAGAGACCTGTGGTGGCGGATCAGCTCGCTGTATGATGGCAGAGGTATTTTTACCCAAAGCATAAATCTATCCGATTATTGAATTCGATTACCTTTGTGCTGTAAATCATAATAGGTCATGAAGATACTTGTCATAGGTGGTGGTAATATGGGGCTTACCTTTGCCCAAAGTTTTTTAAAATCTAAGATTGTCACCTCTGACAATATGCTCATCCTTGAGAAATCTGCCAAAAAAGCGGATCAGCTCAAGGAACTGAATATAGGTACTGTACATGGTGAACCCGGTGTATGGATCAAAGACTGTGACCTCATCATTCTGGCAGTAAAACCACAAGATATTCAAAGGCTATTCGATACCATCAAGGATTATATCGGCGACCAGCAAGTCGTACTTTCTATCATGGCTGGAGTTACTATTGATGCTATTAAACAAGGATTGAATATCACCAAAGTAATCAGAGCCATGCCTAATCTACCTGCACAAGTGGGTATAGGGATGACGGCCTTTACTTCTTCTGATGAAGTCACTCGTATAGAGCTTGTCATGGTACAAAATCTACTCAACGCCACTGGAAAAACAATCTACGTGGATGCTGAAAATGACATTGATGCTTCTACAGCTATTTCGGGATCTGGTCCTGCATATGTCTTCTATTTTATGCAAGGGCTTATAGAGCAAGCCAAAGAGTTGGGTTTTTCTCAATCAGAAGCCGAATTACTGACGTATCAAACTTTCAAAGGAGCCATAGAGCTTTACAATAAGCATAATCTCTCCTGTGATGAATGGATCAAAAAGGTAAGCTCAAAGGGAGGAACCACAGAAGCCGCATTTCAGGTATTTAACAAAGAAGCAATCAACGAATTATTTAAACGAGGGGTAAATAGAGCATATGAGCGCAGTAAGGAGTTAAGTGAATAGTTTTTCGATATCGCGAGTTTGGGACATCGCGAGTTCGCGGTATCACATTATCTTGAAATCGCGAACTCACGAAATCGCGGAGTCGCAATATCCCAGAATCAATTTGTCATCATCACTTAGTTAAGTTACTTTTGCGCTTGCTTTCTAACAAAATGAACAGATATGGATTTTAAGCAGATCATTTCTCACTGCAAAGAATACGGATTTATATTCCAATCTTCTGAAATATATGACGGACTGAGCGCTGTGTATGATTATGGCCCCAATGGTGTAGAGCTAAAGAACAATATCAAATCATTTTGGTGGAAAAGTATGGTGCAAATGCACCAAAATATTGTCGGTCTTGATACTGCAATATTTATGCATCCTAAGACCTGGAAAGCTTCTGGGCACGTAGATGCTTTCAATGATCCACTTATCGATAATAAAGACTCCAAAAAGAGATACCGTGCAGATGTATTGGTAGAAGATTACATTGCTAAGGTCGAAGGTAAGCTCAATAAAGAAATCAAGAAAGCACAAAAACGCTTTGGTGATGACTTTGACGAGGCGCAGTATAGAGCGACCAATAGTCGTGTGGTTGGATATCAAGAAAAGATGGATACCATCGCAGAACGACTAGGCACAGCCATGACTGATGGCAACCTCGAGGATATCAAGGCACTCATTGAAGAGTTAGAGATTGCCTGCCCAGTAAGCGGATCAAAAAACTGGACCGATGTACGTCAGTTTAACCTTATGTTTAATACACAATTGGGAAATATCGCTGGTGAAGAAGGAAAATTATACCTACGACCTGAGACAGCTCAAGGGATATTTGTCAATTTTCTGAATGTACAGAAATCAACTAGACAGAAGATACCATTCGGAATTGCGCAGATCGGTAAAGCATTTAGAAATGAGATCGTAGCTCGTCAGTTTATCTTTCGTATGCGAGAGTTTGAGCAGATGGAAATGCAGTTTTTTGTACGACCTGGTGAAGAAATGAAATACTACGAGTACTGGAAAGAAACTCGTATGAAATGGCATCATTCTATCGGTACACCAGCAGAGAAATTAAGATTTCACGATCATGATAATCTTGCACATTATGCCAATGCCGCAGTTGATATTCAGTTTGATTTCCCATTTGGATTTAAAGAATTGGAAGGTATACATAGCCGTACCGATTTTGACCTCAGTCAACACCAAGAGTTATCAGGACGTAAGTTGCAGTATTTTGACCCTGAACTAAATGAAAATTATGTCCCTTATGTGGTAGAAACCTCTATAGGATGTGATAGGATGTTTTTAGCAGCGTTGAGTAATGCACTGCAAGAAGAAACTGTCCCTGATGCAAAAGGAAATGAATCGACCAGAACAGTACTCAAGCTGCATCCGGCCATTGCGCCCGTAAAATGTGCCGTTCTCCCATTACTGAAAAACAAAGAAGAATTGACTAAAGCTGCAACTGATGTATATGATCAACTGAAGCCTCATTTCTTGACACAATATGACGATAAGGATGCAATAGGTAGACGATATAGACGTCAAGATGCGATAGGTACTCCTTACTGTGTAACCGTTGATTTCGATACGCTCGAAGATAATACCGTGACGATAAGATATCGCGATAGTCTAAAGCAAGAAAGAATAAGGATAGAAGATTTGAAAGCTACCATTGCTGGAAAACTCATCTAATATCGCATATATGAGGTCAATACTATGTCCCTTTATATTTTGTCTTTTAGCAATAGCGAGTACTCATCTAGGTGGTCAGTCTGATGATCATATCCTATGGTCATCCATATCTTTAAGCAAAAAGATCAATAATGACTGGACTACTGTAGTAAAACCCATCACACGTAGAAATAATAATCTTAAGGACTATCAAAACACATCCATCGATTATCTCATCAGAAGAAAAGTATCTAAGATGTGGTCAGCCCAGTTGCTAGGTAGGACTTGGTTCATGCCTAATGCCGGTAATCGTCAATTTATATGGTTTGATGCCTTGCAGACTATAAGTCTAGCGGGAGATTTTCTGATGAAAAATCGCTACCGTTACCACTTGGCACTGAATATTTACGATCGTGTAGATCCTGATTTTATAAGATGGGATGCTCAGCTCACAGTCAAAAAACCATGGAAGGTAATTCCTTATATCAGTTTAGAAACATGGTTCAGAACCGAAGGATTTAATGAGATCCAACGTACCCGCTATATTGCGGGTTTTAATACTAAATTCAGCTCCAAGATCGGTTTATCTGCTCAATATTGGCGTCAAAAAGAGTATCGACGGAGTGAGCGTCTGGATGCCTATCTTTGGGTTGTCAACCTAGGCTATAAGCTATGATTATTTAGCATATTTCCGTTTCATCAATCTGATGATGATCACTCCAATTACGGTAGGCAATATCCAAGGAATAATAATCACATAGCCATCAAGGTGTAACATAGTTTTACCTCCAAATGCTAAAAAGGCTGTATAGGCAGCTATCCCTGAGACCACCATACCGCTGAGGTGCTCTATCAACCAATTATTTTCTTTTTTGATCCGTTCTAAGGATTTGAATATTTCTAAGGATCCTGGAAATCCAATACCTGCGAAAAACATAAGTACAGATCCACTTCCAGGGTCCAACTGAAGTCCATAAGCCACTAAGCCAAAAGCTCCTAAAAACAATATATAATTACATGTACGTCTGAAAATCCAATAAGCATTGGAGAACTCCTTTTTATTCTTCAAAATCAAAAATCCGTGCCATAGTGGATACCCACTCAATACCGTCAGATACCCTAGAAATACAGCACTCGGATAGTGACCAAAAAAAATATTATTAACACATAATATACCCGCCGACACTACTGTTGCCGTCATCATGACGACGTACCAGAGGCCGACCATATTATGCAATTTTGAACCTTTTTTGGCAATTACAGGTATCCAAAATAAGATAAGACTAATGGACCCTACAATGATGTGAAGTGGTAATAAGATATTTCGTATCGCTTCCATATGATTTGTATTTGGATCAAACATAAAGGCTCCATGCCGATCATACAAATAAGAGGTATGGACGTCAATGATCATGGACGAATAACAAGCTTCTATGCCAAATATCATGTGACTGGGACGAATGTCAAGCCATTAACTGACGTATAGTCGGGATATATTTACGAGAGACTGGGACAACATTTTCTGTCTTATTCAATTTTAAACGCAGGCCCTGAGCATTTCCCGATACCGAGGCTACACTACTTGTATTGACAATGAAAGATCGGTGACACCTAACGATCTCTTGATCACAAATATCAGATTCTAATTGTCAAAATACTTTTCTTAGTTTTAGTTCAAATTTTTCTTGATCGATCACATAATGAAGAATCACATAATTGTGTTGTGCCTCTGCAAATAAAAATTGATCATTTGATATCTCTAATACTAATTCACCTTCAGAATCAATAATATCTAATACCTTCTTATCAGAACTTACAGTAGTACTTCTTAGGTCTTGAGATAACTTTTCATACTTCATCTTATTCTTGATAACTCGAATGCTACCAATAAACATCAAGGGAAAAACAGCTAATAGAAAAGTAGAAAAAAGCATCGATAAAAAACTATCTATCCCCGACGTATCCCCGTAGAGTACAACCACGAAAGCATAGTTAGCTATCGCGATGGTAATGACCGTAATCATGGTCGACAGGAGCCATTTCCAAAGTACCCAACTATCTATATCTTCTCTTATACCTAATAATTTAGTGGTCAACTTCATAAATATTATGACTACTGCTGTGATTATACCAAATCCTAGGCAAATTCTCCATGATTCATGACCAGCATTTTCTAAATTGAAGGGCTTAAATACATAAAGAAAAATAGCTATAAATGATCCTATCAATATAGCATACTTCCATTCTTTTCTATCCTCCGAGTCTGGAAAAGGTTGATTAAGGAATTCAATAATTTTGGATAACATACACTAATGTAGTGATTTAGATACTTTTTGGTTTTTAGCTTTTAGCTTTTGGCTTTTGGCTGTCTTCTATCTATTATACCACTCGGTTTGGAACTGTATGCTTTTTCAGGATACGATATGATTCTCGCTTTACTTTCGGATGCTTTCGATGACTCCAAATTTTGTCTCTAGCGGCACGACCGGCTTCCTCAAGATTGAGTATGGGCAGAAAATAATCTCGCTCTAGGTCAAAATCATACATCTGTTGCTCCATCGCAGTCATGAGATACGGTTCATGAATAAAATCTGCAGGTATAGATTTGAGCTCTGGCACCCATTTTTTTATAAATATGCCCTCAGGATCATGGTCTTGAGATTGCTTTACCGGGTTGTACATCCTTACGGTATTGATACCCGTCACACCGGCTTGCATCTGTACCTGAGGATAATGTATACCAGGCTCAAAATCCAAAAATTGCCTTCCTAGCCAAACCGCTCCCTCCTTCCAATGCTGCCACATATGATGCGTCAAAAACGAAATTAACATAGCTCTCATTCTAAAATTAATCCAACCCGTGGCAATGACGCATCGCATATTAGCATCCACCATGGGGAATCCTGTCCTCCCATATTTCCAGGCTTCGAAAGCTTCTTTATCTGTGTTTTTTTGAAGGTGATCGTATCCAGTATTTACGTTTTCAAACTCCATGCGGTCTTCCATTTCAAACTTTTGTATGAAATGACAGTGCCAGCGTAATCGGGCGGAAAAAAAATTAAGTTGCTTTCGCTTATCTCCTTTTTTTTGTGCCTGATACACTTGGCGCATACTGAGATTTCCATAAGCAATATATGGGCTGAGTCGGCTGCAAGACTTACGGCTTTGAGCGGGTTTGGATATATGATATGAATAAGATTGACTTCTCTCTTCTATAAAGGAATTTAGATATCTCAAAGCTAATGAAGGTCCGCCCTTTTGCCTTTCTTCCAGTGTTTTATTTACTTCAGGGTAATTTAGTTCGTATTTCTGAATATCCACTTTGGCAACCTTATTCGCTAGTTCTTCGACCGAAACAACAAACTGATTAGCTTCCATATAACAGTACCACGACTTACGCCAGTCTTTACGATTTTGACGACCTCGGAGTACTCCATTGGACTGATACTCTTGCCATTTTATACCTAGCTGTCTGCACCATTTGCTTACCGCTATATCTCTATCATAACTTACTCGCAGTCCTGTCTCTTCATGACTAAAGATGGTATCGATACTGTAAACTTGACGTAGATGATCAAATACTGGAAGTATCTCCTCATGATATACGTAGACCTGAGTACCATATAGCCCGAGTAATGTATTAATATCAATAAGAGATTCTATAATAAACTGTGTATGGCGATCGTCCCAATGACTATCTTTCATAAGGGAAGGCTCAAAACTATACACCATGATAAATGGAAGATCACTTTGCATCGCTTCATAGATCGCCTGGTGATCTTGCAATCTCAGATCTCTTTTGAGCCAAACTATATTTAAGGAAAGCTTCTCCACGGTATAAAGTACGTGGAAAATCAGGATATCATTTGAGATAATTTCAATTTTAAAATAGAAGTGAGCAAAGTATCTTATATATAAAAGACGTCGTACACAGTTCCAAGTAAGTCTAATTGCAAAAATTTTTTTAAAATATATTCTGTCTCTTTAGGGGTATTCCAATTCTCAATCATCTAAAGGGTGATTATACAGTACAAAAAGCGAAGGATATGATACATGCTACAAAATTTTTGATGCTTAAAGAATTTTCTGTTTTAAGCATACTAAGCGAAAAAAGTCTCAACGAACTAGCCTCTAAAGTTACTCATGAACGCTACATCAAAGGAGAGTACGTATACGAGCAGGGTGCCAATATAGAGTATGTATACATGGTAGAAAAAGGTCATGTAAAATTGGGCTATCAATCAGATGAAGACAAAGTGCTAATCAAAAATATCGTGTATGATCATGAGCTTTTCGGTGAAAATGTATTTACTCAAGCAACACAGCGTAACGAGTTTGTCCAGTGCATGTCTCCAACTAGTATTTTCAAAATACCAACGTCATATTTTAAAAATCTGGTGCTGACTGAGCCTGAGTTTGCTAATAAGATTATCCAGTTGACCATGGAGCGCCTACGTCACCTAGAGGATCGGGTACATAATTTTGTATTCAAAAAAGCGAAGCGCAGAATTATGGATTTCATTATCCGTACTGGTGAACTTAGAGGAGTACAGATCGGCATTGATGAATGCCTGATCAATCATGGGATGTCACATAAAGAAATTGCCTTTTTGACTGATACTTCAAGACAAACAGTAGCACGTGTCTTGGGAGAGTTGAAAAGAGAAAATATAATTCATTTTAGTACTCGTAAACCTGGTAAAATACTGATCAGAAATATGAGTGCTTAAATGAGTATTGGTTTTTTCAGTATGTTAATGATTAATTGATTAGAGGTATTTTACCATGTGAAATACCTCTTTTTTTTTGAACCATTAAAAGTATAGGCCATAAGCAAGCTTGCTCATACAAAGGCTAGGTAAGCAATGAAACAGAGTTTTTGCCAATAGCCAATAGCCAATAGCCAATAGCCAATAGCCAACCTACACAATTATCTGACCTTCCTCTTTATTTCCATAGGTTTTATGAATTCCCTTATGAAAACGATATCCTGAGTACCACGCGAGAACTGCATCATATTGATGCCAATTTTGGATCGTATCAGCTTTATAAGGAAGCATAGCTTGTAGCGCATCGACCGCATCCTGATTAAATTTCACCTTTTTGCCGTAGTGAGCCGCAATAGAATCTGTTTGCCGGACTAGTGCCCCTGGATAAGTTTCATAAAACGTGACATCGTATTTACAGGATAACTGTGTTGAAAGTCGAATTGCCCTTGCCGTGAGCCCGCCCAAAAACATGGGAGACATAGCCCCTAACTCTCGATCACACAATCGATAAAAATATGAGTCTCCCTTCTTCGTGATTAATGAGGATGGAAGGGAAAGCGGTGCATCTAAAAATACTTGAAGTATATCCCTATTTTTGAAAAAGGAAGCAATAAAAGAATCAGCATCTTTTTTCTTTTCTGATTGTAGGATTTTTAGTCTTTCGTTTTCAAAAAAACAAATGGCCGTGGTGCCTGCCATTTTGGAACCATAGTCTATCCCAATCCAGGAGTCCATCAGACTCTAAGTCTTGACATACCGCCATCTACACCAATGACCTGCCCTGTAATCCATGAGGCCTCTTCGCTCATCAAAAACTTACACATAGCGGCAATATCTTTGGCCTCCCCCACTCTTTTCAAGGGATGTCTTTTGGCACTTGCTTCCTTGCGATCGTCTGAATTTAAAATACTCGAAGCTAGCGGTGTATCTACCAGTGATGGAGCAATACAATTGACTCTTATTTTAGGAGCAAATTCCGCGGCTAGTGATCTCGTCAAACCTTCTAAGGCTGCCTTTGCTGAAGATATGGAACTATGAAATGGCATCCCCTGTTGCACTGCAACGGTACTAAAAAATACAACGGATGGCTGATTAGCTTTTTTCAAACCTTTTAAGCATTGCTTTAAAGTCTTTACTGCTCCAAAAAAATTGATCTCCATTTCTTCGCGAAATTGCTCCATCTTCATAGATCGAAAAGGCTTGAGGCTAATCGTTCCGGGGCAATAAATAAATCCATCTATCGATTCTGGTAAAGACTGAATTTCGCCACTTTCAGTTACATCGTATACTTCATGATCACCAGCACTTGAGACAGATCGAGACAATCCTAATACTTGGTGCCCCTCATTAACGAGTTGCGAAGCTAATTCCGCTCCAATGCCCGAACTAGCACCTACGATTACATAGTTTTTAGGCATTTTGTGCAGCTTTTAGTTCATCGATTTTTTTCAAAATTCCTTCTGATCTGTCGATCACTCTGGCGTATTCCTTGAGATCACCTGATCGTTGGACATGCATGGCATGCTCCATGATCTCGCGATACTCTTTTTCTAGTTTCTTGATAGGGTCTTTTTTGAATAGTCCAAACATGTTGTAAAGATTTGGACACCTAACAAAAGGAAAAATATTATGTTGAGACTTTAATCCAGATGTTTATTAGCTTGAGATCATAAAAGTCATTTTTCCTGTTGTATGTAAAAGAAAAAAAATCTTTTATATGCCAATTCAGCTTACCAATTATTACGTTTTCCTCGTCCTCCCTTATGGCGCTTTTTACCACGTCCGCCTTTGCCACCTTTTTTATCTCCTCTACCTCGACCGCCGCCACCAGAAGATTTAGATTTTGGCTGCGCCACTTCTATACGGACCTTGAGTCCTTTGTAGGTACATTTTGCAAAAGCCTTTAGGGCAGCATCTTCAAATTTTCGATCTAGCTCAAAAAAGCTAAATCCTTTGAGTAATTCGATCTCTCCGATTTCAACTCCCTTTTGAGGAAGTGTATCATTGATGAGATCCAAAAGAGACTTAGGGTTGATCTTATGTAACTTACCAAGGTTAATAAAGAATCTTGTGAAATCGACATCACTATCTCCACGCTTTGATCTGCGATCTCCTCTATCATCGTCTTTTCTACCTTTCTTATCCTTACGATCTTTTGGGTTACTCCGATCATTGATATCTCTAGCTCCTTTATAGTAATCCAAAAATCTATTGAACTCTATAGACACAAATCTTTTTAACACATCCTCTTGAGATAATTCGCTCAGTTTTTCCTCGATAGCAGGCAGAAACTGTTTTATCTCCGCTTCATTGACTTCTGTATTGACTACTTTATCAATATAATTAAAGAGCTGTTTTTCACAAATTTCGGTTCCTGATGGTAATTCTTTTTTCACAAAGTCTTTCCCAATCATTTTTTCAAAACCACGTACTCTTGACAGATCTCTACGCTCTAGTATAGCTATAGAAGACCCACTCTTACCTGCTCTACCGGTACGTCCTGATCTATGGACATATACCTCTCGATCGTCTGGTAGCTTATAGTTGATCACATGCGTCAGATCATTTACATCTAATCCTCTGGCCGCAACATCCGTTGCCACTAATAGTCTTAGCTGACGTTTTCTGAATTTTTGCATAACATAATCACGCTGGGCTTGGGACAAGTCACCATGCAGTGCATCGGAGTTATACCCATCCTCCGTGAGTTTTGCTGCGATATCTTTAGTTTCTGCCCGAGTACGGCAAAATACAATTCCATATACTGCAGGATTCATATCTACAATACGCTTGAGGGCATCGTAACGATCTCTATAGTGTACCACATAATAGCTATGATCTACATTTTCAGCACTTACATTCTTTCTACCAATGGTTACCTCTACAGGATTAGAAAGATAATTATCTGCAATTTTTTTGATAGGCCCTGCCAATGTTGCTGAAAATAACAGTGTCTTTTTATGTTTAGGAGTTGTTTCCAAAATCTCATTGAGATCATCTTGAAATCCCATAGAAAGCATTTCATCAGCCTCATCTAAGACAAGCCACTGAACTTCAGAAACATCAAGTTTTTTTCTTTTTATTAAATCGAGTGTTCTACCTGGGGTACCTACGATGATTTGAGGCTTATTTCTAAGTGCTTTGATCTGATTGGTAATAGCTGTACCTCCATATACAGAAAGCTGGTCTATACCTTTGGCGTATTTAGTAAACTTATCAATATCATTACCTATTTGGATACATAGCTCTCTCGTAGGGCTCAAAATAAGCGCTTGGGGCTTTTTGCTATTAGGCTCACAATGGTGTAAAATTGGAAGACTAAACGCAGCTGTTTTACCAGTACCAGTTTGAGCTAGTGCAATCATATCTTGAGGCTCATCTAGCAGATGTGTCAGTGACTGAACTTGTACGGGTGTAGGGGTCTCAAATCCAATAGCTTCGAGTGCTTTTTGGATATTAGGATTGAGGTCAAAATCTTTAAATGATTGCATACATATAATTCTGCCGCAAAGGAACACATATTTATTGGCTTGGGCTGCCTAATTTAACTATATCACGGAAGCTCCTGCATAATATTAAGTAAAACTGATAGACTCAGGCAACATTTGCTAGACATTATGCACATATCATAGTGATAGGTGAACAATTCTGACTTAACGTAGTTAGAAAAACACCAATTGATTACTCCTTGAAGGCAAATACATTGACCATAAAATCAACCGACCTAAAGCTAATATCTTCGATACTAGAGGGTAATCGGGAAGCCTTCAACGAGCTTTATAGATTATATGCCAAAGATTTTTTTCTAACCTGTTTACGATATGCTAAAAATAAAGCAGATGCTGAAGATTATCTGCAGGATGCATTCGTGACTTTATATAAAGATCTAAAGCAATTTGATAGTGATAAGGCTTCTTTCCGTACTTGGGCCAATAGAGTTGTCGTAAATGTTTGCTTACAGAAAGTCCGCAAAAGCTCATATAAAGTAATCATAGAAGATATTCAGAATTTAGTACATACTCCATCTGTAAATCATAATAACGCTCTAGAGCAGTTGAGTTTAAAAGAGATGACCAAGCTTATTTCGGGTCTTCCTTCGGGTTACAGAACGGTATTCAATATGTATGTCATAGATGGTTTTAGTCATCAAGAAATTGCGGAATATCTTAATATTACAGCTAGTACTTCAAGAACACAGCTCATGAAAGCTAAGAAGATTCTGAAAAAGCAGATGTCGACTGATGAAAGCTTTCGAGCTGTACCACAATATGGATAGAAATAATAACATATGGCGCGATAGGTTTGACCAACCCAGACTTAACCATGAAGATTGGCTTACCCCTAGCCCTGATCTTCTTTCGGCTATCAATCATGCTATTGATGTCGAACATGAGGAACGGAAAAATGGATTTATATGGTGGATATTATCCAGTATAGCCCTTATTCTACTGGTTTTATCCTCTTCCCTATTTTTCCATTTACATTCTTCACATGCTATGGAAAACGTAAGGCAAAGTGAAATAGCCATCTCTACAGAATTGCAGCCCAATGAAGATGTACAAATTACATCAACTGGTTTCATCCCAACAAGACAAAATGATGATCAAAATATCGCTAAAAATATTCGGCCAATAGAACAAAGCTATACTGCGAGCACTCTCTTTCAAATAGAAAAAGAAAAAGACGAATACATCACTCAAGAACAAACAGCGACGTACAATAATCAAACTTCGAAGGGTAAGAAAAATAAGCTTAGCGAAAGCCGAAATATTTTGAATAGAAAACTTGAAGAAGTGAATCAAGAGGGGCAAGATGATTTGATGACACTTGCTTCAAGACCTATGATAAGTGCTAGTTTGATCGATAAGTTGAGTCCCAATTTGATTTCATTAAGGTCAGCTCATAGTCCTTTGGTACAAAACATTGCCCTTTTAAAACCAATAGCAAGCACTAATCTTGCGAAGCATTCTATAGGGATGTCTTTGGGTTTGCTGTCTACAGCATATAGTTTAAGTGATCATTACTCTAGAGATTTAGACCCAGCAGATTTTAGCTCTGGCAGGGGCAATTTGATAAGTTTAGGCATTCAATATGAGTTTGCCGTCAGCTCTAAGCTCAGTATAACAAGTGCCGTTGATTACAATAATATAAAATCAATTTCTGGTCATAACTCGAGCATCAATTACCATGTACAGAATGAAGAAAATGGAGTACTAGAAACTCATACTGACCTGACTATGGCCACTCCTCTCGGCTTGATCGAGACTGACCTCTTATTACAAAGATCAACAGCTAATACAGGTGATATTATAAGCTCCTCCGCTAATGTGCATTCAGAACAGACCCTTCACGGCATCGGTATATCTATAGGATTATTATATGATCTTCTTTCGTTTAGAAATAATACATTTTTTGTTAGCTCTGATATCAGGAGTAATGTAATCTTGCATCACTCTAACCAACTGCTAGATCTGCATTCTAATTCGGATAATTATAGTATCGCCTCGGGTCAAGTAATCAAAAATCAAACAAACCTAAATAAGCAATACCTTCAATCCTCTATAGCACTGGGCTGGAATCGTAGAATCTCTAACAGTACTGATCTGAGAATGAAGTATGAATATAGACAAGGGCTGTCTAAGGTTTACGATCAAGGAGACTATTCATCCCTATTATCTGCACAGGGTTTCAATATAGCTTTAGTTTCAAAATTTTAGACCTACTACGCTTCATATAAAACCATAATCTAAGTAAAGTTAGAATTTCAGTATATTCTGCTGATTTACAGTTGTTTTCCATGCAATAATATTGATATATTATTTATAAATTAGCAAAAATTAAACTCAGAGTTCATTTTTTGAGTTAAAAACTAAAATGATTACTTATGGCTAATTATATGAGTGTGGAGACGCTAAAGTTCTTGATGAATAACGTCCATGATCTCAATGAGGTACTGAAAGCAAAGCGCTACGAAGATTATGATCAAGAGAGCGTGGATATTCTTGTAGACTCTATCAAAGACTGGGCAGACAAAGAGTTTTATCCATATTTCACTGAAATGGATGAAAAGCCTGTGGTGTACCAAGATGGCAAAATCATAGTGCATCCTCAGATCGGAAAGGTCATGAAGCAAGCTGGAGAGCAGGGTTTCTTAGGTCCCACTTTTGACTATGAAGACGGAGGCACTCAAATGCCGCATCTGGTACAAGCAGGACTCAACCATATAATCGAAGCCGCGAATAATAATATTCCAGGATATATTGGTCTCACAAGTGGAGCCGCTCAGCTAGTTGTTAATTTCGCTACGCAGGAGATCAAAGATATGTTTGTTCCAAAAATGCTTACCGGCGAATGGGCAGGCACCATGGCTCTTACTGAGCCACAGGCAGGTAGCTCACTATCTGACATAGTGACATCTGCTAAACCAAACGAAGATGGAACCTACAATATCGAAGGTCAAAAAATATTCATCTCTGGGGGTGATCATGAGTATTGTGACAACTTTGTACATCTTACACTAGCACGTATAGAAGGTGCACCAGCAGGTACCAAAGGTATATCCTTATTTGCTGTACCTAAACATAGACCTACCGAAGGTGGTGGACTAGAATCAAATGATGTAATCACAGCAGGTGATTTCCAAAAGCTAGGGCAGAGAGGTTATGCGACTACTCACCTCGTATATGGAGAAAACAACAACTGCAAAGGATGGCTAGTGGGTGCTCCCAATAAAGGTCTCAAATACATGTTCTTGATGATGAATGGAGCTAGAATAGACGTCGGCATGACTGCTACCTCTACGGCTACGGCTGCATATCATGCCTCTTTGCAATATGCCAACGAACGACCTCAAGGTAGAAAAATGAGCTCAGATGGGTCTAAAGATGCCTCCGCTGAGCAAACCCTCATCATTAATCACCCTGATGTACGACGTATGTTGCTCTTACAAAAGGCAATAGTAGAAGGATCGTTGAGTCTTGTACTAGAGGCGGCCAAGCAAAGTGATTTTGCACATACCGCAGAGGGAGACTTTAAGGAAGATAGTCATGATAGATTGGAGTTTTTGACTCCCATAGCTAAAACATACCCATCTGAAATGGGTAGAATAGCCATCAACAATGGACTACAGATATTTGGCGGATATGGGTTCTGCATGGATTTTCCACTACAACAATACTATAGAGATATCAGAATCATGTCACTGTATGAAGGTACTACGGGAATCCAATCATTGGATCTACTAGGACGGAAATCTACTATGAAAAACGGTAAAGCTCTACAACTACTTGGCAAAGATGTGATGGAAGCTGTAGAAGCGGCCAAAACTTATGATGAGCTAAAACCGTATGCTGATAAACTTGCGTCTAAAATGCAAGAAGTACAAGAAGTAATGATGGCATTGCTCCCACATGCGATGAAAGGAGATTTTCAGCGATTCTTATCTGATGCTACGATATTTATGGAGTATATGGGTACATTGGTGATTGCTTGGCAATGGCTCAAAATGGCTACTCATGCTAAAGAAGCATTGGTTACAGGGAACTTAATCTATAGCTCAGAGTTTTATGAAAGTAAAATACATACAATGAAGTTTTTCTTTAAATATGAAGTAGCTAGGACGTCTGGACTGAAGGATATTTTGCTTGATCCCGAGGTACTCACTATATTGAAAGAGAAAGAATTGATTTCTTAATTATAAACAAATAGAATAATAGATATGAGCTTTGATGCGATATTAGGTGCTATAAATGAGCAAGCGAAAAATGTAGCTCCTTTAGGTGATACTTTAAAATTTAAAATTGATGACAATACTCTTTTCATCGATGGTACTGGAGAAAGCAATGTAGTAACTACAGATGATAATGAAGCGTCATGTACTATAAGTTGCTCAGCAGAAACGCTTACCAAGCTAAAAGATGGGAGCTTAAATCCAATGATGGCTGTGATGTCAGGCAAAGTAAAAATAAAAGGCGACATGGGTCTCGCGATGAAACTCCAAAGTCTTCTTTAATAAAAAGATCTTTTATGAGATAAAAAAGGGTGATGACTTACTGAAGTTATCACCCTTTTTGTATTTTGGATACTGGTTAAAAACCCAATAATAATATGGCAATTACAAGACTATTTGATATAGCATATAATCAATATCATAATTTTCCGCAGAAAGCTTCGATGAGCAATAAACTTGATGGAACTTGGACCACCTTCAGCTCTGAAGATATCATTTCACATGCAGAAAAACTTGCCGCTGGTCTATTGGCGTCTGGTATCAAAGCAGGTGATAAAGTTGCTATGGTAGCTTATACCAATCGTGCAGAGTGGTGTATAGTGGATATTGCAACTCAACTTATTGGTGTCATCAATGTACCGATGTATCCTACCATCAGTAGTGATGATTACATATACATCCTCAATGAAGCTGAAGTAAAAGTATGCTTTGTAGGAGCCAATGACCTAAAAGATAAAGTAGCCACGGCTAAACCAAGCGTTCCCTCATTACAAGCCATTTATGCATTTGATAAAACCGAAGGAGTAGATTATTGGCATAGCTGTTTTTCAGATGATGAGTCATTACATGAAAAAGTTAAAGCCCATAGCAAAACTATAAAAAATCAAGATCTAGCCACCATTATCTACACATCTGGAACTACTGGAAACCCAAAAGGTGTCATGCTTACCCATAGTAATGTGCTGGCCGTAGTAGAAAATACACAAGATGCACTACTAGCTGATACTGGCGAAAAAGTATTAAGCTTCTTACCCTTATGCCACATTTTTGAAAGATGTGCATATTTCTGCTACGTCAATATGGGGGTAAATATCTGTTTTACAGGCACCGACAATCTTGGAGGACCAGATGGCGATCTACAAGCTGTAAAGCCCGTATTTTTTACGACAGTGCCAAGATTACTGGAAAAAGTTTATGAAAAAATATACAATAAAGGACTAGAACTAGAAGGAGCTAAAAAGAAGCTATTTTTCTGGGCTCTTTCTCTTACCGATGATTACGAACACGGGATCAAGTACAGTGGACTCCGATCATTGAAAATGAAAATCGCCGATAAACTTATATTCAGTAAGTGGAGAGAAGCCTTGGGAGGAAATATGAAAGGTATCGTCACAGGTGCAGCAGCTTGCCCAGACAAAATCACCAAAGTATTTTCTACAGCGGGTATTCCTATCCTTGAAGGATATGGACTGACAGAAACCTCACCCACCCTCACCGTCAATCGTGTAGATAACGGAAATGCTCTGCTCGGTACGGTGGGCCACGCTATTGATTGCGTTGAACTCAAGATAGATACCTCAGAAGG
>JAHDGW010000028.1:9338-18679 GCA_020631635.1 Saprospiraceae bacterium | reverse complement strand
TGATTATCCTGTATGTTGATGAGTTCAGCAATCTCGTTGAGTTGAGATTTTTCACCATCAGGACAGTGTTCTACTAGCGTCAGGGTATTATGAAAATGATCAAAGACAAAGGTGAATCGATAGAAGTCATATCGGAGGGTAGGGATGTCTTCTGCTTTATGATTTTTAAAATTAATGTCTTCAAAGTGTTGTACGGCATCAAATCCTGAGAAACCAAAGATGCCATCAGCAGGAGTTAAGTTTTCCCTTCCAGCAGGAGTATGATCGAGTAAAAAGTCATTGACTGCATCTACTACGTTTTTTGGCTCCACAAGATTGTTATTTTTTCTTAGCTCCCCGTTCATGAGTTCGATGAAAGATATACTGTCAAAACATAAGAATGAAGAGCTATCCTCCTTGGAAGAGTAATCAGATGACTCTAGGAGCAGTACTTGACTATATCGCTCTCGGAGCTTGAGATATAGACTGACTGGAGTAGTCAGGTCAGCTAGAAAAGTTTTTGTGTTTGTATTATAGTTCATGTTGTTATACTCATAAAAAAACGGCTTGCCGAGATCGACAAGCCGTTATATATAATTTACAAATTTTATGGCTATGCTCCCGGTATATAAGGTCTATCTCGTAGCCACCACCAATTTGTATTTGTATTCATTTTTATCATTACGTTGTAAAGCAAATGCTTTTTTTACAATTTTACAATGACCACATTCGCATTTTTAAAAATTTAATGCGATTCCTAATCCTTCTCGGCTAGGGCTGATATAACTAGTCTTAGCTGCATCAAATGTGCGATTGTAGCTGTGGATAGCCTCTCTTTGAAATTTATTTGCTCGGGATTGAAAGATAAACGCAGCTATTATTGTTGCAGAATAGGTTATCATGGGAGCCCAACCAAGATCATTACTGCGACCAGAAGCGTCTTCGGATAAGTCATCGATCAACCAAATACCGAAACCAATACTGGCAATACTAGTCACAATAGCGCCATTTCTGTTTCGTTTAAATTTTTTCCAATGTTCTTCCGAGGTAGGATCTGTCTTCATGACACTATCTACATAGTTCCTATCTACGGATTCTCCATCTTCATAATAGGCGCTGCCCCAGAACGTTTGGAAATGAGTAATTTCTTGTGCAGTTGCCGAGAGGGTCATGAGTGTTAAAAGAGATGCGAAAAATAGTTTGTAGATCATAAGTAGAGAATTTAATGGGTTAAGTAGCTAACGTAATTTTAACCTAAAAAACAATGGTTTTGTTGTTGTGGGCAATCACGTTATAATTTAGATGAGCCCATATCGCATTGGCCAGCACGGTTTTCTCTATATCTTTTCCTTTTCTTTTCATATCAGCGATGCTATCTCGATGGCTGATGGGGATGACATCCTGAGTAATGATGGGACCCTCGTCAAGATCATTAGTTACATAATGACCTGTAGCGCCCATCAATTTTACACCGCGTTCAAATGCTTTTCCATAAGGATTAGCCCCCGCAAAAGCAGGTAATGAAGAATGATGTATATTGATAATATGATTTTTATACTCTGTGACAAGCTTTGGTGATAATATTTGCATATACCTGGCCAACACTATAAAATCAATCTTGTGTTTTTTGAGTAGATCAAGTTGTTTATCTTCTTGCTCGAGTTTATTGTCTTTATCGATAGGGATATGGTGGTACTCAATACCAAGTCGTTCTGTTGCCACCCGTAGTTTTTCGTGATTGCTTATGACTATGGGCAACTCTACCTTCCACTCTTTAGTTTCCCATCTCGCCATAATGTCAAAAAAACAATGAGAATACTTAGAGACAAAAATGGCCATTCGGGGAATGGTTTGTTTGAAGTTGATTACCCAATGCATCCCATATTTAGAAGCAATCAAGGTGGCAAAATACTCCCTAATTTTACCTTTAGGTATCGAAAATCCCTGTAGGTCCCATTCTAATCGCATGTAAAAGTAATTCTCAGCATGGTCCACATGTTGGTTTAGTTTTAAAACATTACCACCATTATCATGAATGAATTCTGTGATCTGGGCCACGATACCTTTTTGATCGGTACAGTGTATGCGGAGTACGGCGGAGTCTGGAGTTGTCATAGAAATACAAGAGTTAATAGTCTAATTTTTAGAAAGAGATCAATACTGCAATATCTTATTTTTTTTGACTGAAAGTAAAAAGAGAAATAAATTATAATTCGGTGAACATAAGTGAGGTGATAAAATACCAAGTCTTACAACAGACATTTTTTTTACTATTTCTTTATTTGAGAAGTTGGTAGAATGCCTATATTCAGGCAATTATTTGATTAAATTTTCTTAAAACAGTAATATGAAACGAAATCTACTTTCAAAATTTTCTTTTTCTTTCGCCTTTGCAGCTTTATTGCTAGGGTCTCTAAATATCAATGCGCAATCTCAGCGTATGGTATTCGTAGAGGAGTTTACGCAGGCGAGTTGCCCTCCATGTGAAACAAGTACTCCTCAATTAAATGCAACATTAATAGCTAATGAGGATAAAGTAGTTCAGATCAGATATCAGACCTCTTGGCCTGGTGTAGATCCTATGAATGCAGATAACCAAGCTGATGTGCAAACAAGAGTTGATTATTATGGTGTGACGGGAGTACCTTCTGTATTGGTAGATGGGTTTGTACCCTCTGGCCCTGTTTTTCCAGAGCTTATCACTCAAGCTAATATTGATGGAAGCTATAACTCAGGAGCTCCGATCTCTGTAAGTGTAGACCATGTACTTGCGGATAATCTTGCAACTGGGACAGTTACAGTTACATTGACTAACGATGGCGCAACTGCTTATGATCTTGCTAATGACAAACTACGTGTTGCATTTGTAGAAGAAATCATCTCTTGGGATTCTCCTCCAGGATCAACGTCTATTGTTGATTTTGAATACGTGATGAAAAACTTTTTGACAACCGCTGCTGGTCAGGATGTAGGCATGATCATGCCTGGAGCATCTATGATGATTGATTTCACTGACGTAGATGTACCATCTACATCTTATGACTTAAGAAATCTTGCTGTAGTGGCTTGGGTACAAAATGATGATGATAGATCTGTTGTCAATGGTGGTGTAAGTCATGCAAAAGCTGTTGATTCAGCGACTGACTTGAGTATAGCTGCCCTAGGTAGTGCTGCAGGTGGATTATGTGATTATGATTATAATGCCATGGCTGTAGTAAGTACTTCAGGTCTTGATGCTGAAAATGTATCCGTAGACTTTGTCTTGAATGGTTCTGTTCAAGCTACAGAAAGTGTAAGTGGTGTAATCGCTGATGGTCAAACGGCAACTGTTGATTTTGGTACTGTACAGTTAGCACCAGGAAATAACACAGTAGAGTATGTTCTTTCTAGTTCTACAGCAGATGTAACGCCTAGAAATAATCAAACTACTCCAGTACAAATAGGAAAAGCTTCAGTACCAATGGATCAGATATTAGAAGATATCGAAAGTACTGAAATAGGTGCTAGACCAACAAATATGCTAGGTAACTTACCTAATCTCGGATTGATGGGTATTGCGGTTAATTCAGCGGCTTTTGGAGATGTAGGCAGTTTTGGAGCTTTTGGAGAATCTGAAAATGCTCTCATGATTAACTTTTGGAACTGGAACCCTGCTAATATTGATGCAGTAGGTACTATAGACGTTCTAACTCAGCATAATGTAACTGAATCTTCAACTTTGACTTTTGATCATGCATTTACGACATGGGGAGGTTCTAATGATAGATTAGAAATGCAAGTGTCTACAGATTGTGGTGAAACATTTACAACTGTTTGGGATAAGTCAGGATCAAACTTAGCTACTGCAGCTGAGCTTAATGAAAATAATGCATACTTTATAGCTTCTAGTGGAGACTGGGTAAGTAATGAGGTTGACTTAAGTGCTTATGCGGGATCTGATATTATCGTTAGAATGAAAATGACATCGGCTTGGGGAGATATGTTATATGTTGACAATATCGAAGTAAAAGCGGTAACAAATACCAATAAACTAGAGGCTACTGTTAGCTCTATCTCACCTAATCCTGCTAGGGATTTTGCTCTGATAGACCTTAGTCTTGAAGAGGCTTCTGCGATCAATATTCAAGTTGTTGATCAAGTAGGTAGACTTGTAAGTACACAATCATATGGAGTACAGAATGGTACCACTCAGATTTCTCTTGATACCAACGATATGCCTGCTGGTCTTTACAATGTAATAATCAATGTAGATGCAGATGCAATCACAAGAAAATTAGTAGTTATCGACTAGTATAAGTTTGATAATCTAGAGTATTATAAAAGCCTCGAAAGGTATTCCTTTCGAGGCTTTTTGATTATTAACGGACAATAACGTAGTCTTAACTAAGAAATATTGCTCTTATTGCAAGAAAAGATCATATCTTAGTGAAAATTCGCATTATGAAGGCAAATTTACTTTACATTTTAATATTCCTTTTTGGCGGTAACCTTGCCGCTCAAAATCTCTTAGTAGAACCGGATGAGATCAATTTATCAGGCTTGCCTACTGAAGAGGATTTCGATGTGTACATAAAATTAACTAACACTACTTCAGGACCGTTGAGTGCATTATGGACTTTAGATAGACAATCTATACCTGATGCATGGGAGTTTTCCGTATGTGATAAAGTGACTTGCTATGCCTTTGGTATAGAAGCAGCACCAAGCTCTAAGCCTAATGAGTTCGCTGCTGGAGAGTCATTTTTATGTACCTTGAAAATTGCCCCTAATGGAGTAGAAGCTGTTGAAGATATAAGGATGACTTTTTTCTCCTCGGTTGACCAAAACGATATTTATGCTGATTTTCCGGTTGCTATTTCAGTTATGGGTCCAAGTAATACCACAGGTGTAAGGTTTGATGAAATTAACGTGTATCCTAATCCTACTCAGGATTTATTCCAAATTTCTGAAGATGATGGCGTTGCTATGATTAGCGTTCATAATGTATTAGGTAAGAAAATGTATCAAAATACTCATATTGCTGGTAGAGGACACAATGTTGCTGACCTTCCGAGAGGAATATATATGGTGAGAATGTTTGATGAATCTGGTAAAATGAGAAAGGTCTTGCGTCTGAGTAAGCGGTAAGCGTCTATAACCGTATAAATATTAAAAATCCTAATCTTGAAAAAAGATTAGGCTTTTTTAGTATTTCTTATATTATTCTTTAGCCTCCTGTACATGAAGATTCATGAACTGCCAAGTTCTAAGAATCAGCAGGGTATTCTACACTATTTCTAGCGGTTTCCCAGAGTCTTATTTTGATATCATACTCTGGCGCTATCTTTTCTCTGAGTATATTATAGATAACATAGACAAGGTTTTCTGTTGTAGGGTTAAGGTCTTTAAACTCTTCTGTGTCTAGATTAAGATTTTTGTGATCAAATCTATCTTCTATTTCAGCTTTGATGAGATCACTCAGATCCTTTAGGTCATAAAGATATCCTGTTACTGGGTCAGTCTCACCTGTAAGCTTGACCTCCATATCATAGTTATGTCCATGATAGTTAGGACTATTGCATAAGCCAAATACCTTTAAGTTTTTTTCGTCAGACCATTCCTGATTATGTAATCTATGTGCAGCATTGAAATGTGCTCTTCTTATTATGGAAACTCTCATATTTTGTTGTTAAATCATAAACCAAACGGTCATACTCATTGATTGTTTTTACTTTTGAATGTGAAATGAATGTTTTATGAACAATTACCAAGTCCCAGGTCAAAAAAAGTTGAAGTCCGCATTAGAAGAAATGATTCGTCATGATCGTTTACCGCATGCTTTGCTACTCACAGGTAATTCTGGTCTTGGCGGATTGAGCATGGCTGTAGAAATAGCAGCAGCCCTGCATTGTGATGAAAATCTAGGCAAGGCATGTGGCCAATGCAAGTCATGCTCCAAATCATACAAATTAATACATCCAGATACACATTTTGCTTTCCCAGTAGTGAAAAAAGCAGATAAAAAACGCGATGAAACCACAAGTAAAGATTTTTTATCACTGTGGAGGGGAATCCTTCAAGAAAAACAATACTTTGACCATCAAGACTGGATAAATTGGATCGGTGCAGAAAATAAATCGCTCAATATCAATACGAAAGAATGTAATGAAATCATTCAAAAACTGAGTTTAAAGGCATTCGAGGGAAGGTACAAGGTACAAATCATATGGCTTCCAGAATATTTAGGTAAGGAATCTAATCGACTCCTGAAGCTCATTGAGGAACCTCCCGAAAATACTAAGATCATATTGGTGTCAGCGTCTATCGAGCGTCTACTCGTAACGATTACCTCAAGATGTCAAATTTTTAAGCTACTTCCTGTAGATGATAGAGAGCTTAACGAATACCTTAATGAAAGGACTCGATCAGATTCAGATTCGATATCGAACGTTGTTAAACTAGCAGATGGTAATTGTGGTCTAGCTCTTCAGTTTTTAGAGTCTTCATCAAAGGATTTTTCTGAAGATTTACTGAATTGGTTACGGCTATCATATCAAGCCGGTTCTCATCCTCAAAATATTATAGATTGGATCGCTACAATGGTGGCGCAAGGAAAAGATGTACTGGAGTTATTCTTCATGAGCGGGTTATCATTTTTCAGAGAATACCATATCTGGTTGCACGATCAGAGTTATGAAATGCGTATAGATCCTAACCAAAAAGGCATCGCGAGAAAGATGCAACAAATAATATCATATGATAAAATTGAATATATAACAAAGGAGTTAGATTCTTTAGTAACTTTAATGTCACGTAATGCAAATATGAAATTGGCATTGCTGTCTAGCAGTATTACAGTTGGCGATATTATGAGAAAAAAATAATTCGTCTGGTACCGCTACCTTATTTAATGATTAGCAGATAATATTTATCTGCGTAAATATATACAAGATGGGATGCGCATCATGTGGTTCATCGGGAGGTTCTAATCCCAGTGGCTGTGGAAATAAAGGACATTGCTCTTCTGGAGGTTGTAATCGTAGAAATACTTACGACTGGTTGAGTGATCAAGAATTGAATGATCCTACGGGATATCAGTTTGCAGAGGTTAGCTTCAAAAACGGAGCAACAAAGGAATTCTATCACTTAGATCCCGAAAAACAGTTAGTGACTGGTGATATGGTCGTAGTGGAGAGTACAAGTGGTCATGACGTTGGGCTCATTACTCTCAGTGGTGAACTTGTCAGGCTGCAGATGAAAAAACGTAAGATAACCGAAGATAGAGTAAGTCTTAAAATACTAAGAAAAGCTAATCAAAGAGACCTTGACAGATTGAAAGAGGCTAGAGATTTAGAGAAATCGACAATGGTTAGAGCTAGGGTTATTGCTCGTACTCTCGGTCTAAATATGAAGCTTGGAGATGTGCAGTATCAAGGAGATAAACGAAAAGCTACATTCTATTATACCGCAGAGGGTAGAGTAGATTTTAGAGAACTTGTAAGATCTTATGCCAAGGAGTTTAGAATAAAGATAGAGATGAGACAGATAGGGGCTCGTCAAGAATCTGCTCGTATAGGAGGTATAGGTGCATGTGGGCGAGAGTTATGTTGTTCCACTTGGTTAAGTGATTTTAAGTCAGTGACCACCACAGCGGCGAGGTACCAAAATATTGCTATCAATCAAGTAAAGCTCTCAGGGCAATGTGGTAGGCTGAAGTGCTGTTTAAATTACGAACTAGATACGTACATGGAAGCTTTAAGCCATTTTCCAAAACATGCCGATAATCTTCGTACGGAGGCAGGTAAAGCTATACTGATCAAAACGGATATCTTCAAAGGGATCATGTACTACACGATTCAACTAGAGCGAGGTCGTGGTCCTGTCATAGCCTTAGATAAAGAGCGAGTAAAGGAGATCTTGGCGATGAACAAAAGAGGGGAGAAACCCGTGGATCTAAGATCGGTACAGATCATGCCAGAAATCGATGAAGATGATGTAGAACTTGAATTTGCGGATGTAACGGGCGAGATAGAACTACCATCTATCAAGAAAAGAAGACGACCCAATAAAAATAAGAAAAGACGGCCACAAGATAAGAGAAGAAGTAAATCAGGAGATCGGCCTAAAACCGAGAATAGAGGTCAAGCAAAAAACAAGCAAGCTTCGACTTCAAAGGATAAGAATGAAAGGCCTAAAAAGGATGACGGACGACCTCCCAAAACGAGCAACCAACCGAAACGCCAGCCAAAGTCGAATTCTGATGGACCATCTTGGGACGATAGGCCGGCTCGAAAACCCAATAAACCTAGAAATCATAGAAATAAAAAATCTAATAATAACGATAACAAAGCAAAGAATGATGGTCAAAAACCATCTGAGTAAGTAATCGTTGTAGATATCTAAAATGTATTGAAAATGTCAGATCAGAAATTTGATTTAGTAGTAATAGGATCGGGACCTGGAGGATATGTCGCTGCGATCAGAGCAGCTCAACTAGGCATGACCACAGCGATCATCGAGAAGTATAATACCCTTGGCGGTACCTGTCTCAATGTGGGATGCATTCCTTCTAAGGCTCTCTTAGATTCATCTGAGCATTTTTACAATGCTTCACATACGTTTGAGGAGCATGGTATAAAAGTATCAGGACTCAAAGTGGACCTCCCTCAGATGATTAAGAGAAAGTCTGATGTAGTATCTCAAACCTGCTCAGGTGTGGAGTTTCTAATGAAGAAAAATAAAATCACTGTTTTTACAGGAGTAGGATCTTTCGTGGATGCCAATACGATCAAAATAACGGATGCCGAGGGAAAAGAGCAGTCTATTTCTGCAGGAAAAACCATCATAGCTACTGGGTCAAAACCCATCACTCCCGCAGCCTTTAATTACGATAAAAATAGAGTCATTACCTCAACTGAAGCATTGAATATAGCGAAACTACCTAAACGAATGGTTGTGATAGGTGGTGGTGTGATTGGATTAGAGTTGGGGTCTGTATTTGCAAGGTTAGGCACCGAGGTGGAAGTGGTCGAGTTTCAAGATCGTATCATCGCAGGAATGGATAAGGATTGTAGTAAAGAACTACAAAGATCATTAAAGAAAATTGGAGTTAAATTTCACCTCAAGCATAAGGTCGTAGATGTAAAAGCTACTAAATCTTCAACGACAGTTTCTGTTCAAAAAAGAGATAGTGAAGACACCTTTGATATCAAAGCCGATTACTGCTTGATTGCAATAGGACGGCGCCCTTACACTGAAGGCTTAGGATTAGAAAATATAGGAGTAGAACTTGATGATAGGGGCCGGGTAAAAACTAATCATCATCTAGAAACCAATGTATCAGGAGTATTTGCGATCGGAGACGTGGTGGCAGGGGCCATGCT